>NCRB01000100.1 GCA_002894665.1 Salinivenus iranica | reverse complement strand
GTGCTGGGGCGGGCGCTTCGGGGGCTGGAGCGCTGGGCGTTCCGGTGGGTCGACCACGTACTGTTGGCGGAGAAGAGCTACCGGTCGATCGTCGCCGGTGCGGACGTGAGGCACACCTTTCTGCCTAATTACTTTCGGCCGATTGGGGACGAGGAGCAGCGGCCGCCCGCCCCGCCGGACGATTCGGCTCCTCCGACCCGATTGCTGTACACCGGCACCCTTGCGGTCCGCCGCGGGCTCCGGACAATGGTGCAACTGGCAAACCACATTCAGCGGGCCAGCCGACCCGAGACCATCGAGATGGTGGGCGTTTGCCACCACGACGATCAGCGGACCTGGGCGGAGCGACAGGTTCGGCGGGGAGAGCTCGGCGACGTGATAGAGTGGACGGGCGGGGACACCTACGTCCGGCCATCTACGATGCCGCCCCATTACCGCCGGGCGGATGTCGGGCTGGTCCTCTGCGAGCCGGAGGCAAACTTCACCGGATCGATACCGACCAAGTTTTTTGAGTATCTCCATTACGGCCTACCCATCATCTGCTCGGATTTTCCGCTCTGGCGTCGCTTCGTGGAACGACATGCCTGCGGTGCCGTCGTGCCGCCGGGCGCCCCGGAAGCGGTGCTGGCAGTGCTTGACGAATGGCAAGAGCAGCCGGAGCGGTACCGGAAGTGTGCCCGAAACGCCCGGGACGCGGCCTCGCAGTACCGGTGGGACGCGGTGGAGGGGCGCCTCGTGTCGTTGTACCGCGATCTGCTGACGGGGCTCTAATCAGCCCGGCAGGGCCCGTTGGTAAAAGTCGCGCGTACGTCGAACGAACGCCTCGGGCCCGTAGCGGTCGAGTGCAGACGCGCGAATGGATGCCGCGTCGTACGTGTCGTGCGTCCGATGCATTGTGCGGAGGGCCTCGGCCAGCGCCTGGTTGTTGTCGGGAGGAACGAGCCGTCCTGTCTCGGGCGTCACGATGTCTTCGGGCCCGCCGCAACGCGTCGCCACGACGGGGAGCCCGGTCGCCATCGCCTCAATCAGCACGACGCCGAAGGTCTCGTGGTGGCTCGGAAGGACGAACGCGTGTGCATTCCAGAGCGCCTCGCGCACGCCGACTCGATCCAGCGCGCCGCGAAAAGTGATCTGGTCAGTGAGTCCGAGGCGATCGGCTTGCTGTTTTAGAGTGCCTCGCTCAGGTCCGTCGCCCACGATGGTGAGGGTGGCGACACGGCTCGCGCCGAAGGCAGTGGCGAAGGCATCCAAGAGTTCGGATATGTTTTTTAAAGGGCGGAGCCGTGCGACGGTGAGAAATCGGCGGGGGGGAGGCGGGGAGCGGCGTTCAGGGGGCAGGGTGAAGAACGAGGTGCGGACCGGGTTGGGCTGGACGGCGATCTCGTCGGCAAGCGCCAGTCCGTGCGATGCAATTGCTTCCCGCAGGGCGGTGCTGACGGCGGCGATCCGTCGTGCGCCATGGAAGCCGGCTTCGACGAGAGGCCAGCGCCAGGGAAAGATGCCATTCGGCTTCTGGAATCCGCTGAAGTGCTCCGTCAGAACGTACGGAATCTCCAGTTCGTCCCCGAGGCGGGCCGCGGCGGCCCCGGCCCAGCGGGCGCTGTGGGCGTGAAGGAGGTCGGGCACGCCGTGCCGGGCCACGTACTGCCGGCCCAGGCGCACGGCGGCGCGGACGCGGAGTCGCTGCCCCGGCGGAAAGCGCCACCACACGTTCCAGCCGTACTGGCGCAGCGTCGGGATGCCGAAGTGATCCGTCCACTCGGTCTGCCAGCGTTTTTGGCGGAGGGCGCTCCACGAGGCCCGGCGTAGGCTCTGCTGCTCGGGGTACACGACGCCCATCTGCAGTCCGTGGGCCTGGAGGCACTGGACCTGCTCTGCGAAGTAGATGCCGGTGCGCGGCGCTTCGGTCGTGGGGTACCAGGACGGCAGGACGAGCACGTGCATGACGGGGCGGGCGGGGCGGTTAGCGGATGACGGCGATCTTCTCCACGTCGCCCTCTACGGTCCCGTTCTCCCCCTCCATGCGGACGCGGTAGAGGTACACGCCCGTCGCCACCCGGTCGCCGTTCGCGTCGCGTCCGTTCCACCTCAGGAAGTTCCACCCCGTCGGGCGGAGGCCCGCGCCGTCATTCACGTCCGTCCCGTCAAACTCGCGTACGAGGCGGCCGCTCACCGTGTAGATGCGCAGTCGAAAGTCGCGGGGCCGCGTGTTGCCGCCCCGGATGCGGAAGGCAAACCGGGTGTGGTCGCTCATCGGGTTGGGGTAGGGATACAGGTCCTCAATCACCTGTTCCTGCTGCACCCGGAACGTGACCGTGTGCGGCTCGGCCTCGTTGCCCTGCGCGTCTGCGGCCTCGACCTTGAGGGTGTACGTTGCGTCCTCGGCCGGCAGGGGGGGCTCGTAGAGAACCTGCGCCTGGTTTTCCTGATCGTCGTCGGCCGGATCGAAGGCCAGCGCGGGGCCGGAAAACGGGACGCGCCGGTACTGCGACACCAGGCCGGGCCCGTCGGGCGGGAGCCCCTCCTTGAAGTACACCTCGACGCGGGAGGTATCGGTGAGGCGCAGGTACGGGTTGTCGTCGCGCACCTGTACGCGGAGCGTGGGGTCCGTAGGCACGAACGGCAGCCGCGGGTCCTGGAGCGCCTGGAGGTCGTTCGGCGTTTCGGGGAGCTCTCGTCCTTCGGAGCGCACCGTGAGGGTGGGCGGGGTGTCGTCCGCCATCACGTGGACGGTGCGGAGTGCGGTGTTGTTGTAGGTGATGCGCTCGGGCGGTCCGTCCGACACCACCGTGGCGGTCAGGGTGTTGGCGCCGGCCTGGTCGTCGCCCGAGGAAAAGGTGAACGAGCTGGTCGCCTCCCCCAGCGGCTCAATCGTGCCCAGCGTATCGACGGCGAGTGTGGTGGTCGTCCCCGACGGGCCCGTTCGCTCGTAGCGCACCCGAACCGGCGCGGAGGCCACCGCGCCCAGGTTGAACACGGGCAGCGACACCGAGGCCGACTCGCCTTCGAGGAGCGTGTCCGGAATCGCCTGGAGGCCCGCCGGGTCGGCCAACAGCTCGGGGACGCCGGTGTACCGGACCGTCCATCGCGAGAGGTTGGGAGGTGTGCGGCGGGTCGAGTCCGTGAGGGTCGCGCGGAGGCGCACCTGCGGATGCTGATCGGGGGCAATGGGGCTCAGGTCGCGCTCGCCGCTGCGTCCCTGCAGATTGTCGACGAGGACGGTGGAGTCGGGGGCGAGCACGTCGAGCTGCAGGCGATCGTCCGTGTCCGCAAAGGTGGAGGACCACCGGAGATCGTCCCACGCGCTGACGGGGCCGATGAGGCCGGTCGTGATTGTGCCCTTGGCGTGACGAAATGTGAGGGGGGTGGTGCGGGAGATCTCGTTTGTGCTGGCGTCGCTTCGGGCCACCCGCTCGACGGTGGATTCGGGGGCGCCCTTGCGCGTTTGCATCAGCCAGAGGTCGTTGTACGTGAGCCCGTCGATGCTGTCGCTGTGCGTGGCGGCGTCGTCACTGCAGGAGACGCCCTCGGTGCCCAGCGAGCAGAAGAGATTTTTTACGGTTTCGGGAATCGTAGGGCCGCTCGTGCGGCCGAGGTGGCGCGTACGGGTGAACACGTGCTGCCCCGGCTCCACCTCCTCAAGGAACGACTCCAGCGCGGCGATGGCGTCGCTTCCGTCCAGGTTGTTTGTGCAGCGACCATCATCGAGCAGGTCGTCGCGCACGTCGTACGTACAGAACGAGGCGTGATCGACCACCCGGCCGGTCGTGTCGTCGATCACGAGCACGCCAAAGCCGCGCCCGAGCCGCTCGTACTGCGCGCTGCCCCCGACGTTGAACTGTCCCTTGAAGGCGCCGCCCCCGCGCTCGGAAGAGGCGAAGATCTCCCGTGTAAACGTTTGAAAGTCCAACGCCCCGTCGTCGTAACGCAGGCGGGTGGTCTCGGGATTTTCGGCCAGCAGTTCATCCTGTTGCGTCCAGCCGTCCGCGTCGGCCTCCGGCCGGACGGTGAACCGCGAGCGCTTCCAGGTCGTGGGGCGGTCCGGGAGGTCGGGGCGGGCGCGCCAGTAGTAGGAGGTCCCCGCCTCCAGCGCCTCGTCGGGGCGCCACTCGATCTGAGCAGAGGCGGCCTCGATCCGGGTCGATCGGCGCATCGGCGAGCTGAAGTCCGGTACCGTGTCGAGCTGGAGCTGCACGGGCACGGGGGCGTCCGACCGGCGAAGCACGCTGACGCGGAGGGAGGGCGTTCGGCTGCGGACCAGCCCCAGGTCGGTCGGGCGAATCAGGTCGATGCCGGTGTCGAAGACCACCTGCTCCGTGGCGGCCTGATTGTTGAGTTCGTTGGCCTCGTCGTACAGGTCGGGGCCGTCTACTGTGGCGCGGAAGGTGTTGGTGCCCAGCGACTGCTCGTCGAGGGAGAAGGTGTGCTCGGCGGTGGTCGTGAGGGCAAAGCGCGGAAGCCGGCGCGTGCGCTCGGTCTGCGACCCGTCGGGGCGCTGCCAGGTCAGCCGGAAGTCCACGCTGTCGCGGGGAACGAGCCCGAAGTTTTGAACCTCTACATCGACAGTGAGCGGCTCGGAGGGCGTCGGGGCGGAGGGGGAGAGGCTGATCTGCTCCTCCGCCACCTGGACGTCCGGCTGATCGGCGATGGCGATGCGCGTGGCCGGATCGCCCAGCAGGCCGTAGGTGAGCAGGTGGCGCTGGTAGGTGCTGCTTTCGCCGAAGTTCTTCGCGATTTCGGCCTTGGCCTCGCGGATGGCACGGCCGAGGACCCGCATGGTGTCGGCAAAGACGCGGGTGTTGAGGGCGTCGCCCAGGCGGGCGGAGGGCAGCCGGTTGCCGAGGGCGGAGGTGCCCCAGTGGGCGATGCCGCCGTTCCGGGCTCCATCGATGGGGGTGCCGTCGTCCGCCAGCGTCCCGACGACAAACTGTTCCCCGAGCGACGGCCGCGTGTTGCTCCCGAATCGCGCCCCGGCGAACGAGCCGGTTTTGCAGCCGAGCGAGAGAATGACGGGCAGCCGCCCGGCATTGTTGAACTCTTCGGGCGGGTCGGTCACAATCTCCCAGGTCTGGGCGGCCGAGTGGCCGAAGTAGCTGAGCCAGCCGGCGCCCCGCTGCAGGTCGGTGGAGAGGGAATCCTGAAAGCTCGTGTCGAGGGCGTCGCCCACCTGTTTGTAGTAGCGGAGCGTATCCATGCCGGCGGGGTAGAGGGTGTCGGGGGTGCCGGTGGCCTGTTCGCCCCACTCGTTGGAGTAGAATTGGAGGGCCTCCTGTTCGTTTTCATTCGTGCCGCCGGCGAGGAGGAGCATGCGCTTCTGCCAGGCGGCGGGCTCGGTGTCCTCGTAGGTCTGCAGCTTGTCGAGAAACAGCTCGCCCTGTGCGTTGGTGCGGACCGGAATGCGTCCCACCGCCAGGGATTCGGACCAGTCCTCGGGCCCGTCGGCCTGCATGGCGAACCACCCGTCCGAAGGAGGATAGCCGAACGAGGGAACGCTCCAGTCGGGCCGCGGCTCGGCGGGGCCGGGATCCACCGGATAGTCGGCATCGGCAAAGATGGCCAGAAAGTCCGGCTGCGGGGACCAGTCTCGCATGGAGTGCACGAAGCGCTGTATGGCGATAGGGGTGGGGCGCCCGTAGTCGAACTCATCGAACACGTTCTGGACGTTCACGACGGCCACCTCATAGCCCCGCTCCGCGCGCCGGTAGTCGGCCAGGGCGTTGGCCGAGGGCCGGAGGGCTTCGGTCGTCAGGATCACGTAGTCGGCCCCCTGCGCGTCGGCGACCGACCAGTTGCTGGGGGCGTCCCGTTGGATGGCGGCGGGTGACTTCAGCGCGTCCGCCCCCACGGCCCAGAACGGCGTGTGAGGCGAAGACGGCGCAACCGAGACCGTGGCGGTGTCGCCGGACGTGGAGGCCGTGTAGCGGTGGGCGTCGGCCGGGTTGTACACCTGTACGGAGGGGGCCGAGTAGCCGGTGAGCGAGACGGTCGCGTCGCCGGCCGAGGGAGCCAAAAAGCGCTGGGCGCCGTCGCGGGCCTCCAGTCGGCGCACATAGTTGGCCTCCAGGTAGTCGAGGAGAATGAAGTTGGGCGTGCTGGCGGGGTCGGGGCAGTCAGGATCGGAGAACCCGTCATTGAACGATGTGAGGCGCACGTCCAGGTCGCCGGGGATCCGGGTCTGGGAGATCGCGGCCCGGAGCGTCTTTCGCTCATAGCCGCGCCATTCGGTCGAGGTCACCGTCTCGAAGGCGGGCGAGCCCGTGTCCTGTTCCAGTCGCGCCTCCACTCGCACGCGATGGCACGAGTTCGACTGTGTGCCGAGCCGGACCGACACGTGGAGGTCGTCGGCACTGTCCGTGTGCCGGGCCACGGGGAGGGTGTAGGTGGCCGAGATCGTGTCGGGGCTCGTGTGGGAGAATTCGCGCCAGTAGTAGCCCTCGGAGCGGGTGTAGTACGCGTCGCTACTCTCGAAGCTGCGCCCGAAGTAGTACGTGTTGTCCTGTTCCAGGCGTACGGTGTCCCGGAGGGCCGTCGTGGGCGACTGCGACGCGGGGGAAGGGGGGCTGTACCGTTCGCCCTCAGCGCCGCCCCAGGTCAGCCAGTAGGTGGTGGTGTCGGCGTAGAGGCTGCGGTAGGCGCTGCTCTGATCGGAGGGCTCCTCGTAGGCCCAGCGCTCGTCGGTGCCTCGGTTGCGCTGCCCAACAAACTCGATCGCATCGTCAGCGTCGAATGTCCCATCCGCGCCCCCTGTCACGTGGATCGGGATTTCGGATCCGTTTTCCAGAAGGCGAAGCGTGCCGGGCGCAAGGTCGTCAAGCGTTGTGTTCGGGGGGAGCGCCGGGCTCAGTTCCTCGCCCGTGACGCGGTACACGCCGTCCTCCACCACCTGAATCTTGACGTGCGGGGCTTCGGGATCGTACCACGAGGCGTCGTAGGACTGTCCGAGGGCCGGGGGGACGAGCAGAGCCGTCAGGCACGCCCAGAGCAGGAGGGGCCGAATGATCGTGACACTCGGCATGCCGTGCGATGGAGGAGATGAAGGTAGTGGAGGAGGTGCACTGAAAGGTTCCGGACAGAACGCGACATAACAAGCCGGGCGGTCCCGTGAGGAGAGCCCGGCCGGCTCGAGTCTACCGGGACACGTCGTCCAGGGAGGTCTCTAACGAGTCGGCAAACAGGGCGCGGCGGAGGTGGGCCTGGGGGCCGGAGGAGTCGGAGAGCGTTTGCAGGTGGCGGAAGTAGACTTCGAGTTCGGTCCGGCTGTAGGGAGCGCTACCGCGGAGCCCCACGATGCTGTCGTGGGGCGTGGCGTGGGAGGTTTCGTAGGGCATCACCAGGGACTCGCTAAACTTCTCGCCGGGCCGTCGCCCCACGTACTCGATCATCGTGTCTGGGTCGACCTGCGGGTACCATCGGCGCACCAGTGTCCGGGCGAGCCGGTCGATCTTGATAGGGGTGCCCATTTCGAAGCAGTAGACCGGCGCGTCGTCAAAGAGAAGGGTCTGCAGGGTGAGGCCACAGGCTTCATCGGTACTCATAAAGTACCGCTCCATGTCCGGATGCGTGACGGTGACGGGTTCCCCGTTGGCCAACTGACGCTCAAACCGCGGGACGACGCTGCCCTGGCTCCCGAACACGTTGCCGAACCGGACGATGGAGCGGTGCACGCGCGAGGTGGCGGCCTGCACGTACCATTCGGCCAGTCGCTTCGTGGCGCCGAGGACGCTCGTCGGCTCAACAGCCTTATCGGTCGAGACAAAAACGAACTGCTCGGTATCGTACTCTTCGCAGAGGCGCAGGAGGTGAACTGTCGCCATCGTATTGTTGCGAAACGCCTCTGCCGGGTGGCGTTCCAGGAGGGGCACGTGCTTGTACGCGGCGGTGTGAAGCACGACGTCGGGCCGGGTGCGGTCGAACAAGCCGTCCACGACCGTCTCGTCCCGCACGTCGCCGATGCAGAACTCGATCTCGCCCTCAAAGGAGGCGTTCCGGAGGGTGTTCTTGAGCTGGTACAGGTTGTACTCGCTGATGTCGACGAGCACGAGGCGGAACGGGTGGAGGGCCGTGAGCTGCTTGCAAAGCTCCGTGCCGATCGACCCGCCGGCGCCGGTGACAAGGACCGTGCGGTCGGAGAGGTCGTTCCGCAGCGCCTCGCGGTCGATGCGCACCGGCTCGCGCGAGACGAGGTCGTGAAGGGTGAGCGGGTCCGGGGGAGGGT
>NCRB01000099.1 GCA_002894665.1 Salinivenus iranica | reverse complement strand
GAAATCGCCCATCCCCCCCCGTCGACTCCGGGAGCTGCTGCAGGTCCGTTGGAGAGGTCACCTCCTCTCGCCCGAAGCCGCGGTTTCGGGGCCCGAACCACATGTTGCCCACGTCCAAAAAGGCCGCCCCCACCCAGTCGGCCGCAAGCACGTTGCGAAAGAGACGGGACCGAATTTCCACGCTGGACTCCAGCTTCACGTCCCCGCCCAGGATGCTGGAAGCGTCCTGGCTCACCGTCCCGGCGCTATCCGCCGGGAGGCCGGCCCGCCCGGGACCAAGCTCCCGGAGCCGCCACCCCCGCACACTGTTCGCCCCCCCGCTGAAGAAGCGTCGATCGAAGGGCACCACGGTCGGGCTCCCCGTGGGGTGCGCCCATCCCCCAAACGCCTTCATCGCCAGCGTGGTGTTGCTCCCCAGCGGCAGGTACCGTCGCAGATCCACGGTGGCCCGCAGGTACGGCCGATACAGGAGCCGTCCGCCCAGTCCGGTGTCCGAGCTCCCCGTGAGGCCCGGAAGCGAATAGCTGGGCGGCCCCGGCGAGAACACGAAACGGTCGAGCAGAAACGGAATCGTGTTTCCCACCTCGGCCGTCCCTTCGTAGATGTGGCCCGCGCTTCGCCGAAGCGGGTTGGCCGTGGCCGACCGAAAGGTGTAGCGCACGGCCGTGTTCACCTGCGGTCGCGTGTAGTCCTCCAGAATCTGTTGCCGCTGCACCGGGTCCTGGATGCCGCTCCCGTCCGGCCCAAACACCCGATCCAGAAACCGTTCCTGAAACCCCGACAGGGTGTCCGGATTGCTTACGCTCAGATCCATCACGTCCACGAGCGACTGCCGGGTCGGCGTATGATTCATCTCCAGCCGCAGCCGGGCGTTGATGCGGCTCCGAATGCGGAGCCGAAGGTCGTTGCGGCGCGCCGTGAGGGCCGAGAGCGAGACCTGGGTGCGGGCGTTGGTGAGGTCGAAGAGGCGTTCGAACGACCGAAACGGCCGCACCAGGTACGGAAGGGTCACCGACCCCGTCGTTTCAAACTGCGTCGAGCTGATCAGCGTCGTGTCGAGGCCCGTCGCGATCGATCCGGAGGCGCGCAGCTGGAGCGTCTCGCCGCCCCCGAAGGCATTGACATTTTCGTATACGCCACTGATCCCCACGCCGAACTCATTCAACCCCACCGCCTCCGCCCCCCGCTGAAGCGCAAAGGTTTCGGCGCGGAGCCGGTGGCGCTGCCGCGTCCGGGCCTCGATGCGGATGGGCAGGTACGGATCCGATACGGTGTCCGGGGCCGACACGGCGTCGTACTGCGGGGTCAGGCTCGTGAACGTAAAGACGCCCGCCCCCTCCAGCCGCCGTTTTGTGGCCAGGATGCGGGAGCGATCGTACACATCCCCCGGCGCAAAGCGAAGGGACCGACGGAGGATGCCCGTGTTGAGGTGCGTGTCGTCCCGGATTTCGCTCGTAACGAGCGGACGCGCCGCCCTTTCCGCCGCCCCGGGAACGTCCAGCGTGTCGCGCCTCGGCGGGGCCGTCTCGGGCCCTGTGATCCGATACTGCACCTCCCCGAACCGATACACCGCCCCCGTCCGCACGCGAAACCTCACGTCCTGATACTGCGCGCCCTCGACCGGGCGGTTCGCCGTCTTCAGCGACTCGGGCGACACCGGCACCAGCACGGCCCGGATCGAGTCGCGACTGACGGCCGCGTAGCCGGCATTCTGCAGGAAGGTGAGGAGGCGACGGCGTTCCTCCAGGAGGAGCGGCTTTTGGTAGCGCTGTTCGTCGACGGCAAACGAGAGCGGCCGGTCCGGATCGATCGATCCGGCATTGAGCACCGTCTCGCGGGTCAGGCGCTGCTTCTGCTCCTCCGACAGGGCCGACACTCCCTCGTATCGCACGCGGCGGAGATAGGTCGGCGTCCCGGCCTCGATCCGAAAGATCACAACCGCCCGGTCCGCGCTCGGCTCCCGGACCTCGAAGTCGACGGCGGCCTCCCGAAATCCCTGCTGCTCGTAGAACAGGCGGAGGCGCTCGATGTCCCCCGCCACCGTCGTCGTGTCGAGGCGGGCCGGAGGCTCGCCCCCGGACTTCAGGGCGTTGCCGAGCCGGTCCCACATCCAGTCGGCGTCCCCGAGCTGGTAAATCCAGCGCCACCACGTCACGCCCGGGATTCCGAGGACCCGCCGATTCGGGGCCGTCCGAATTTGTCGTTTCAGTTCTCGCTCCGAGAAGTGTTCGTTGCCCTCGACCTTCACCGACTGCACAATCGGCTGGGTGGTATCCGCCGGGCTGTCCGTGCGGCGCTCCACCGCTCCCCCCGGCTGTGCCCAACTGGCTGTCGGTTGTCCGCTCCATGCGGCTCCCAGGAGCAGGACCCCAAGCAGCATGGCCCACGCCCACGCATCCCCGATCGCGTCCCGGAACGGAATCGACAAAAAAGAGCTGCGCATTCTGCAAGGGAGACGTGCGAGGAAGAGAACACCCTCACCCCCTCATTGGAGGGGCCACCGCGCCCCGCTATCGGGCGCCCTGGGCCTGCTCATCCGAGGCCGTCTCCGCCAACTCCGCCTCGTACTGTCGTGTTCGCTGCTCCAGCTTCTGGTACGCCTCCGGCGTCATGTCCGGGACAAAAAACGGCATCGGATCCAGCGTTTCTCCGTCCGGCGTTCGGACCTCGTAGTGCAGGTGAGGGCCCGTGGTCCGTCCGGAGTTTCCGCTGTACCCGATGGTGTCGCCACGCTGTACCGTCACGCCCCGATACAGATCGTCGGGAACCCGGGAGAGGTGTGCGTAGCGGGTGACATACCCGGCGTCCGGATGCTCAACCTCTACGAAGGTGCCGTACGCGGCGTTCTTCGATGTTTGCTTGATCTCCCCGTTCCCGGTGGCCATCACAGGCGTGCCGCGACGAAGCAGGAAGTCCACTCCGGCGTGCATCTTCCGGACGTCCAGCACAGGGTGGTGCCGCATGCCGTAGCCCGACACGATGGGGCCGTCGGCCGGGCGAAGGGCCGGCAGCTGATCCAGGCGGCTGCTGCGGTCCGCCGCAACCGACGTCAGCTCACGGTAGCTGGCTCCTTGCAGGGCCACCTGACGCTCCAGCTTGTCGAGCTTCTTCGCTGTCTCCCGAAGGAGCGTCGACGCGGTCGCTCCCATCCGATCAAACTTCTTGTACGGATCCGCCCCGCCGACGCCGACCTGACGGACATCGTCCGAAATGGGCTCCATCTGAAACAGACGACGGTACAACCTGCGATCGCGCTTCGTCAACGTGTCGAGCCGCGAGGAGAGGGCCGTCATCTCGCTGTTGACCTGGCCCAGCTGTCGCTCCAGGGCCTGATTCTCCGCACGGAGGGTCTGCTCCTCCGGCGTCGTGACCCAGTACGCATCCATTCCCCAAATGGCAAGGCCCGCCAGGATGACGGCGAGCCCGATGATTTGCCCAAAATGGGCCACGCGCTCTCTCCACGTTGTCTCCACCTCCACAAATGTGCAGGTCTCAGGGTCGTAGTAGTACTGCGTGTTCTGATCCATGAAAATGGAGACGTCGTCTGTATCCGGTGGGGTGCTGTGGGTCCACAATGGGGGCCTACGTCCAACTCACGCGTCCGTTCGGTCGCCTCGCTGCACGACGGACGACCCGATGGGGGGTCGCCCCCGCCGCTGATCTCCGACAGGTTGTAAATGACGTGTGGGCATAATCTTACACGCAAAAATAGGACCGCAGTGAGGACTTTTCAACGACTTGATCAGGATCACAAACGACCCGATCGTCCAGCGGCCGGCTCACTCGTAGTCTTGCTCAAAGTACTCAATCGTTCGGCGCGCCCCCGGCGCCCCCTCCTGCTGAATTCGCTGCCGTAGGCGCTCCGTAAACACCTCCGCCGGGTCGTACCCGTAGTGGCGCAGCAGGTAGTTCATGGCAATCACCTCGCAGATGACCGTGATGTTCTTTCCGGGGGTAATGGGCACCTGCACCATCGGAAGGTCCACCCCCAGCAACTCGTGGGTATCTTCCACCATGTGAATCCGGGTGTATTCCTTCTCCTCGTCCCACAGCTGCATGTTCACGACCACCTCGATCCGCTTCTGAAACCGAATGGCCCGCACCCCAAACATCGACCGGATGTCGACCAGGCCCAGGCCGCGGATCTCCATGAAGTGCTGCACGAGGTCGGTCCCCGAGCCCATGAGGATGGCATCGTCGCGACGGGTCGCAATCACCACGTCGTCGGCCACGAGGCGGTGCCCCCGTTCGACGAGGTCGAGGGCCACCTCGCTCTTCCCGATGCCCGACTGGCCCATCAACAGCAGCCCAATGCCGTACACGTCCACCAGGGCGCCGTGCACCGCGCGCTGCGGGGCAAACTGGTCCGTGAGGAAGCTGCGGAGCGACGACATGAACTGCACGGTGGGCAGCGGCGTGCGGTACACCGGAATGCCAGCGTCGGCGGCCCGGGACACCAGCGACGGGTCGAGCGCATTTCCGTCCGTGAGCACGATGCACGGAACCGGAAACTGAAGGAGGTGATCGAAGGCCTCGCGTCGCGCGTCGTCGTCCAGATGGTGCAGATAGCGGGTCTCGGTGTTGCCGAGCACCTGCACCCGCTGGTGCGTGAACAGGTCCACGTAGCCGGCCAGGGCCAGCCCGGGCCGATGCAGATTGCTCTCGGTGACCGTTCGCTCCTCCGGGCTCCCCTCCTCGGTCATCGCCTCGATGTCGATTCCCACCGTCTCCCGGAGCTGGCGGACCATAAAGGCCACCGTGATTGAGTCCTTCTGAAAGGTCTGCGGACGCGGCATGGCGATGACGACGATCCTTCGGAAAACGATGCGGGTCCCTCCTGCGGCGCCCGGACCGGCCCCTGCGGACTACGGGACCTCTACAGACTCCAGCACCCGTGAGACGATGTCGGCCGACGCGACCTGCTCGGCCTCGGCCTCGTAGGTGACGACGATGCGGTGCCGGAGCACGTCCAGGGCCACCGCTCGCACATCCTCGGGCGTCACGTAGGCGCGGTGCCGAAGAAAGGCGTGGGCCCGGGCCGCCAGGTTGAGGTTGATGCTCGCGCGGGGAGAGGCGCCGTACTCCACGAGCGGGGCGAGGTCCTCAAGCGCGTGCGCCCCCGGCTGGCGCGTGGCCAGCACCAGGTCCACAATGTACTGCTCAATCCGCTCGTCGACGTACAGGTCGTTAATTACGTCGCGGGCCCGCAGAATTTGCTCGGGGCTCGCCACGGCCTCCACCTCCGCGTGCTCGTCGGTGCGGGCCATGCGACGCATGATCTCCAACTCTTCGTCGCGGCTCGGGTAGCTGACCTCAATCTTGAGCATGAAGCGGTCCACCTGCGCCTCGGGCAGCGGATAGGTCCCCTCCTGCTCGATCGGGTTCTGCGTCGCCAGCACCAGAAACGGGTCGTCGAGCGAAAACGTGCGCTCGCCAATGGTCACCTGTCGTTCCTGCATGCTTTCCAGAAGCGCGCTCTGCACCTTGGCGGGCGAGCGGTTGATCTCGTCGGCGAGGATGAGATTGGTGAAGATGGGTCCCTTTTTGATCGAAAACGCCCCCTCCTTCTGGTTGTAGACGAGCGTGCCCAGCAGGTCGGCGGGCAACAGGTCCGGGGTAAACTGGATGCGCTGGAAACTCGTCCCGATGGCGTCGGACAGCGTACGCACGGTCAGCGTCTTGGCGAGCCCCGGCACGCCCTCCAGCAGCACGTGCCCGTCGGCCAGCAGGCCAATCAGCAGGCGTTCGATCATGTAGCGCTGCCCCACCACCACGCGCCCGATTTCCTCCACCAGGTCGTCCACGAAGGCGCTCTCCGTGGCAATGCGATCCTCAATCTGTGACAAGTCGGGCATGCGGCGGACGGGGGTGGGGAAAGAGAGACGCGGAGGTCCTAACGAGCCAGTCGAAGATCCGTTGCGCGGGCGGGCTACAGGCGCTGCACTGCGGGCGGGGCCTCGTACTTCGCAGTAAAGCGGCGGGTGAGGGCGCGGATGCCGTCGTCGAAGGCGTGGGGGCGACCGACCACCAGCACGCCCCCGCCCCGCTCCGTCATGCAGGCGCCGTAGAGGCCGTGGTGGGTCGGCGTCTCCACCGCCTCCACGATCGTGTTGGCCGCCGCCGTCGCCCCGTCCCACTCGTCGCGCAGCGAGGCGTGCGACATGAGGAGCAGCGCCCCCACCATCTGCCAGTCGGCCCGACGCAGGGCCGCCACGTGCTTCTGCACCCGCCGGTTTTCGGTCACCAGGTGGCGCACCACCGGGCGGAGGGCCGGCGGCACGGCGCGGGTGGCGCGCTCCAGGTCGCGATGCTCCAGGTTCCGAAAGGCCTCGAGCCCCTCAAATCCGTCTCGTCGAAGCCGAGCAAGGGCCGCCTCCGCCTGGTCTTTTCGCTCGCGGTGCCCGGCGTCGCCCCCCGCCTCGTCGGTGCCGGGCACGGCCGTGGGGTCAACCAGCGCCCACTGCAGCGCGGAGCGAGCCTCGGTGCGGACGGGAAGGTACTCCCGCGTTTCGGTGTCCACCAGCGTGAAGGCCGGGTCCGCCCCGGCAAAGGTCGACAGCAGGTACGCGGGGCCGTACGGCTGTGCGGTGGCCTGCGCCACCTCGGTGGCGAGCCGCGGGAGCAGAGCATCGCGCAGAACGTCGGACTGCTCCGGGTCGAGGACGGTGGGGAGGCCCAGCGCCTGAATGGCGCGGACGAGCGCAATGGCCAGACTGGCCCAGTATCCGTCTCGGCACCCGGGGCGGACGCGGCTCACCACACTGACCTCCACCGAGGCGTCCGCACACACGCTCTCCAGCACCCGCTTCGTCACCCGCACCCAGGCCGGGGCGGACGCGGAGCGATCGGTCCACACGCGCTCCCCCCCGGCAAACACAACCCGGAACGTGTCGGCCCGCCGGAGCGCGACCGCCGTGCCCATGGGCGTCGGCATCAACAGCCCAAACCCATCGGAGTAGTGCGTCTGACGCGCCTGCACGCCAACCACCCCGCACGCCTCCCCCGTTGCGACGGGGGCGGACGGGGCGTCTCCCCATCGGTCGACGAGCTGGCGACGCGCCCTCGCCGCCCGTCCGTCGTCCGAGTCGGGCAGGGATTCCACAAATGGCGGCACAGACACAGTCGACATCGGGGGTCCCGAATCGATCGGCGAATGCGACGAATCGCTGCCCTCCGCTCACTTGTCGCCGAGCTGCTCCCCTTCCGACAGCGAGTAGCCGTTCAGGAAGTCGGAGGCCGAGAGCCGCTGGCGCCCCGGCTGCTGCAGTTCCATGATTTCGACGGCGTCCGCGCCGCAGGCCACCACGAGCCGGTCGTCGTCCCGCAGCACCTCCCCGGGAAGCCCGTGCCCCTCGGCCCGCCGCGTGCGGTAGAGCTTGAGGCGCGTGTCGCCGTGCATCGTCCAGGCACCCGGATACGGCGACAGGCCCCGCACGTGGTTGTGCACGTCCTCTCCCGAGGCGGCCCAGGGCACCTCGCAGTCGTCGTCGTGGATCTTCGGGGCGGGGGTCGCCTGCGTGTCGTCCTGGGGCGTCGGATCGACAGTGCCCGCCTCAATCTGCTGCACCGTCTCCACCACCGCCTCGCCGCCCAGACCCTTCATGCGGTCATGCACCTCCCCGGCCGTCTCGTCCGGGCCAATCGAGAGGCGCTTCTGCAGAATGAGATCGCCGGTGTCTACCGACGGCTCCAGGAAGAACGTGGTCACGCCCGTCTCCGTCTCCCCCTGCATGATGGCGTGGTTGATGGGCGCCGCGCCCCGGTACTTCGGCAACAGCGAGCCGTGCAGATTGAACGCGCCCTCCGCCGCCGTCGTGAACACCTTGGGCGGCAGAATTTTGTACGCCACCACCGCAATGACGTCAGGCTCCAGGGCCGCCACCGACTCCGCAAACGAATCGTCGGTCACGTCTTCAGGCTGGAGAATGCGGTCGATTCCGGCCTCCTGCGCCGCCTTCTTCACCGGCGTCGGCGATACCTCCTGCCCCCGCCCCCGAGGCCGATCCGGCCCGGTCGCCACCGCCACCGGCGGATACCCGGCCCCAATCAGTTTCGTGAGGGACGGCACGGCGAATTCCGGGGTCCCCATGAATATGACTCGCATCGGTTTAAGTTTGAAAGTTCGAGGATTGAAGGTAGTGCCGTGTCAACCGTGATTCTTGCACAGAAAAATCGCCCCCTGTCATCCCGGGCGGAGCGAGCGTGCGAGCGGAGATCCGGGATCTATACGGCGGG
>NCRB01000098.1 GCA_002894665.1 Salinivenus iranica | reverse complement strand
TCGGAAATGCCGCTTCGCCCGCCCTCAGGCATGTGCCGGCTGAATGGAGAAGCCTCACCCGTTCGGCCCCGAGAAATTCAACATGCAATCGCCCTGGGGGGAATTCCTTATATTGATGGTCCCGGTTGATAAAAAAAGAAACTCCCGCCCAGAGCGCCCGGCGGGAGCTTTTTTTGTTTGTGCCCGATTCGGGCCGGCCGGCGTTCGGATGCCGGCGGGAGCAATCGGCACAGGCCCGATCTCTTTCAGGAGCACAGACCTGCGGGGCCATACGCATTTCTTCTGAGGAAGGGGGCGTGCGCCTTCGAATTCCGTGCGAGGGCGCGGGGGAGGACGTGTCGTTCGGAATCCTCTGCCCGAAACGGTTGTTAATGGGATGATCACGATGCTGACGGCCGTGTCTCGATGGCCGCTGTGGGGTTCGTACTGGCGACTTGCACGCACCGACCTGATTGTCCACCATGCCCGATAAGGAGAGTAGCGCGTATCCCGAGCCGAGCGATTTTGAAGTTATGCGTCCCTCGTATCACGAGGACGAGAGTGGGTTCGTGACGGCTCGGATCACCATTTCCCCGTTTACCGTGGAGGGCGAGAGCCAGACCAAGGCCGGGGCGCGGCGCGCCGCCCTGTACGAGGCGCGGAAAACCTACGCGTCGTACCACCCGAGCTACGACGAGGAAAATCCGTTCCCCGAGCACTTTGTGGACCGACAGGGGGCGGAGTGGGAGCTCCTGCCACCGTTCGAGCGCTCCACCTACGGCGACTACCGCTTCACGAACGACTACGGGGAAGAGGACGAGGAGGCCGTGGAGGAGGATTACGCAGACATCGAGACGATGCTGATGTGGGACGTGCGGCCCGCAGAGGTGATTGAAGACGACGATTCCGATTCGTAACGCTCCGGTCTTTGGGGGAACGGGAAGGTCATTTTCTTCCCGCGTTCTACGATTTCCGTTTCGGCCGGTCGCGTGTGGATGGCGGGGAGGCCTTGGGAAAAGGGGCTCCGAGGTATTCCTGAAGGAACTGCCGGCCCACCAGTCGCTCGGTCGTGTCGAGAAGGTGCGTGGCGAGCTTTCGCGCCAGGTGGGACGTGACGGTCGGTCGGTCCTCCTCCGACAGGCAGTGGGTAAGCGAGACGACCGTCTGCGGATTGTCGTCGACGATGCTCTGGATGTCGTACACGTTCCCCCCCACGTGACGCACCACCAGGGTTCCTTTCACCTCCAGGGAGGGCGGCCGCTCCAGTACGAAGTGTACGGTCGCCGTAGTGAGGTCCCGGGTCCTGTCGGCCGGGCGCAGGTCCAGCAAGCCCCCGTAGCGTTCCTCGCAAAGGGCCTCGAACCGGGGCACGAGGCGCTCGATGACGACGGCGGCAATGGCGGCCGGAGGCAATGGGGGCGCGTGCATGGAGTCATCAGGAAAGGGCGGGACGGAGAAACAGGACGCAATGTACCACACGTTTTCCCCGCCCCGGTACGCTCCTCGTGCGTTTTCGTGTCGTCCGGGGACTTGTCCCGCATAGCGGGAGCGGATTGCGTCGGGGGCCCGTGCGGGCGGGAGGCGCACCTGTGGGGGCACGGGTGGTGGCGGCGCACGCGCGTCTCGGATGGACGGGGGCCGAGAGGCGCTACGGCCCAAGCGGGGCCGGGGCCGTCCACTCCACTTCCGCGTACACGGGCACATGATCGGAGAGGCTCCCGGGCCTCCTTGAGCGAGGGGAAGCGGTCTGTGAAGTCGCGGGGGCCGGCGCGGAGGGAGCGAAGGGGGCCGGTTTCCACAAAAATGTTGTCGTACTCGTTGGCAAGATGCCCCTCGGGCCCGTCGCGACGGATGCGACGCAGGGACGTGTTCATGGGAGCACGGAGCGGGGGGCAGTGCGCAGCGGGTTACCGACGGGCAATGATCCAGACGGCATGGACGAGGCCCGGAATGTACCCCAGAAGCGTGAGCAGCAGGTTGAGCCAGAACTGTGTGCCAATGCCTTCCTGCAAGAAGACGCCAAGAGGGGGAAGGAGGACGGAGAGAAGGACGCGGATGAGGTCGCCGGTGTCGGGGGCCATGTTTCGCAGTGGGCGTGAGGAAAAGACGACTGGACGTATTGTACGCGTCCTGGTCCCGTCCGGTTACACCGCGCGGTGCACCCCGCCTCTGCACGGCCCGGTCACCCCCACCGCACCGGCTGGTGCTGCGCGGAGACTCGGGGCTGCGCGGCGGTCTTGAGTGAGAGAGGAGTTTTTGAGTTGAAAACGGGATGCAGGAGGCTCCCCGTGAAACCACGTGCGGCTCACCTCATATCGCACATCGCCGATATACGATAAGTCTCCGAAATCCTATGCCCGTAACGTCTGCGTTTTCGGATACGGATTGCCACCTCGCCGACGCCTTGAAGGCCCTCGCCCACCCGGCACGCCTGACCATTGTGCGCCTGCTGGCCGACCGCGACGAGTGCGTCTGTGGCGAGATTGTGGACGACCTGCCCCTCGCGCAGTCGACGGTCTCCCAGCACCTGAAGGCGCTCAAGGAGGCGGGGCTCGTACGGGGGACGGTCGAGGGGCGACGCACCTGCTACTGCCTCGACCCGGAGGCGATGGCTGCCCTCAAAGAGGCCATAGACGGACTCTTCGACGGGCTTTCCCTTTCCGCACCGAATGACAACTGCTGCTAACGTGATGTCTGACTCGACGCTTTCGGACGATCCCTTGAAGTCTGCCGTTCGCAAAACGTACGAGGCCATTGCCACCGAGGGCGGTTCGTGCTGCGGGCCGTCCGGGGACGGGGCGGCCGACCTCGCCGTTGACATGAGTGAGGACTACGCCGAGGCGATTGCCGGGGAGGCGGACCTGAACCTGGGGTGTGGACGCCCGACCGACCACGCAGGCCTCAAGCCGGGCGAGCGCGTGCTCGACCTCGGGTCCGGCGCCGGGATGGATGCGTTCGTGGCGCGGCGCGACGTGGGGCCCGACGGACATGTCCACGGCGTCGACTTCACCGAAGAGATGGTCGAGAAGGCCCGCGCGAACGCCGACAACCTGGGCTACGATAACGTCACCTTTGAGGTCGGCGACATCGAGGCCCTGCCGGTTGAGGACGGAACGTTCGATGTGATCCTCAGCAATTGTGTGCTCAACCTCGTGCCGGACAAAGAGGCCGCGTTCGCTCAGATGCACCGTGCCCTCCGGCCCGGCGGCCGGTTTTCGGTCTCCGACATCGTGCACGTCGGGTCCTTTCCCGACGAGCTGCGGGAGGTGGCGGAGCTTTACGTAGGCTGCATTGCCGGGGCGATGGAGCGGGAGGCGTATCTGGATCGGCTTCGAGAGGCTGGATTTACGGACGTTCAGGTCGTCGCGGACAAGACGATTTCGCTTCCGGACGATCTTCTCTCCGAGCACCTGGACGCCGATGAGGTTGCTCGCGTTGGGACGGGGGACCCCGAGTTGCAGAGTGTGACCGTCCGGGGGCAGCGACCGGCGACCGACGACGTACAGGCACGGGACGCCCGTCCCCGGTCTCATTCGAAGACGGCGTCGTCCGACGGGCCGAAAATCGAGGTCTTCGATTCCCCGATGTGCTGCTCTACGGGCGTCTGCGGCCCCGATCCCGACGACACGCTCGTCGCCGTAAGCGGCGCGCTGCGCTGGCTGGAGCGACAGGGCGTGTCCGTCGAGCGCTACAACCCGGCTTCTCACCCGGAGATGTTCACCGACACGCCGGTCGTGTACGACGCCCTCCAGCGTGAGGGCCAGGACGTGCTCCCCATCGTGCTGGTCGACGGCGAGCTCCAATCCCGCTGGACGTATCCCTCGCGCGACGAGTTCATCCGAATGGCCGGTCTCGAACCGGTGTAGACACGCGGGCTGCTCCGCCATCGCGGCGCGGTAACCGCCGGTGTTAAACGCTTTCTGCAGGGTTCGATGTCCATTTTGATGGCACCAAAATGGACGGAAAAGTGCTTGGCTGGCAGTCTGAAACTACTTCTTCACTGCGCTCAGGGCGCAGAAAATAGCCTGAGACCCGTGCTCGCCACGCTGAAATTTATCAAACTCGCCCGACGTCGTCGGACTCAAACAAGATAGATTTCGGTCGCGCCGCGAGCGTGGGCCTCCGAGCGGCGATTTTCTGAAGGCCGCAGGAGTCGAGTAACAGGTGAGCTTGGATTTTCAGCTGAAAAGGGCTCCTTCAAAAAACGTGATGCTCTTGGCTCAGACCACCACAAATATGTTGTCCTTTCTTGACGATCCGTCCCGATACCTCTTTTTCACCGGCAAGGGCGGGGTGGGCAAAACGTCGCTTGCCTGCGCCTCGGCCGTCGGATTGGCCGATGAGGGGCGTGAGGTGCTCCTGGTGAGCACCGATCCGGCCTCGAATCTCAAAGAGGTGCTCGGCGCCCCCGTGGACGATACGGTGGGATCGGTCGACTCGGTGCCCCATCTGTCAGCCGTCAACATTGACCCGGAGGCCGCGGCGGATGACTACCGCGAGCGTGTGATCGAGCCGATGGTGGGCGTCCTGCCCGACGAGACCGTCGAACAGGTCGAGGAGCAGCTCTCCGGCGCCTGCACCACCGAGATCGCCTCGTTCGACAAGTTCACGCAGTTTCTGGCCGGGGACGAGGGCAGTCCCTACGACCACGTGGTGTTCGACACGGCTCCCACCGGCCACACGCTGCGCCTGCTGGAGCTGCCCGCCGCCTGGAGCGACTACATCGAGGAGAACCCGGAGGGGGCCTCGTGCCTCGGGCCCGTTTCGGGGCTGGAGGCGCAGCAGGAGCGCTACACCGCCGCCGTGGAGACGCTGCAGGACGAGGCCCGGACGACGCTCGTGCTGGTGAGCCGCCCGGAGGCGGCGGCCCTCAAGGAGGCCGCGCGGTCGAGCCGCGAGCTCCGGGACCTGGACGTCACGAATCAGCGGCTCGCGGTGAACGGGGTCTTCCGCGCGCAGGCCCCGGACGATTCGTTGGCCGAGGCCATGGAGCGCCGCGCCGAGGAGGCAGTGGACCGTATGCCGGACGTGCTCAGGGACCTGCCGCGCGACACGGTGCCGCTGAAGGGCTACAATCTCGTGGGGGTCGATGCGCTCCGCTCGCTGCTGAACGACGAGTCTCCGGCCGCCTCGACGCACGGCACGGGGCAGACACCAGAGATCGATCTGCCGACCGTCCACGAACTGGTCGACGGGGTTGCGGACGACGGGCACGGGCTCGTCATGGTGATGGGGAAGGGGGGCGTGGGCAAGACGACCATCGCCGCGTCCGTGGCCGTCGACCTGGCGCGGCGGGGCGAGGAGGTGCTGCTTACCACCACCGACCCGGCCGCGCACATCGCCGACGCGGTGGGCAGCGACGCGCTCCCCAACCTGGAGGTCCGTGCCATCGACCCCGACGAGGCCACGCGTCAGTACCGCGAGCGCGTCCTCAAGACGAAGGGCAAAGACCTCGATCCCGAGGAGCGGGAGCTCCTGGAGGAAGACCTGCGCTCGCCCTGCACGAAGGAGGTGGCCGTCTTCCGCGCCTTCGCCCGCGAAATTGGCACGGCCCAGCGGCAGTTCGTGGTGATGGATACGGCCCCGACGGGCCACACGCTGCTCCTGCTCGACACGACCGGCTCGTACCACCGCGAGGTGATGCGCACGAGCGAAGTGGAAGCCGACCGCATCACCACGCCCCTCATGCGCCTGCAGGACCCGGACTACACGAAGATGCTGCTCGTGACGCTGCCGGAGACGACGCCGGTCCTCGAAGCAAAACAGCTACAGGACGACCTGGAACGGGCCGGCATTACGCCCTACGCCTGGGTCGTGAACCAGAGCCTGGCGGCCGCTGGACCGTCAGACCCACTCCTGGTCGAACGCGCCCACGCCGAAGGACCGCAGATTGAGGCGGTGCGCAGCGAGCACGCCGAGCGCACGGCCCTCGCGCCCTGGATGCCCGAGGAGCCGATGGGGCCCGAGCGCCTGCAGGCCCTGGCCCGCGGCGTCGCCGAGCCTGTCTCCCTGGCTGGAGTGTAAGCCGCTTCGATCTTCTCGTTTTTCGCCCACAGAGCACCTTTTCCCATGCCTACGTACGAATACCGCTGTTCCGACTGCGAGAATGACTTTGAACTACAGGCCCCCGTTGCCGAGTACGAAGACGGAATCGACGAAACGTGCCCCGCGTGCGATTCGCCGAACACCACGCGCCGCCTCGGCTCGGTCATGATCTCGATGGGAGATCGCTCCTCCGACGCCGCGCCGCAGGGGGGGTGCTGCACGCCGGGGTCGGGCTGCTGCTAACTTCCCGCTTTACAGCCTCTTCTCCTTTCTCTGGCCTGACCCATGGACACTGTTCTCTTCGTCTGCACCCACAACTCCTCGCGCTCCCAGATGGCCGAGGGCCTGCTGCGCGATCGCTACGGCGACCGCTATGAGGTTCACAGCGCCGGCACGGAGCCCGGCGGCGTGAACCCTTTTGCCGTGGAGGTCATGGACGAGATGGGCATTGACCTGTCGGGCCACACCTCCGACCCCGTGTATGCCTACACGGACCAGCCGCTGCACATTGTCGTCACTGTGTGCGACGACGCGGCGGAGCACTGTCCCTACATTTCGGCGGAAAAGAAGAATCTGCACCAGGGCTTCGACGATCCCTCGGCCGTGACGGGCACCGACGAGGAGAAACGCGCCGCCTTCCGCCGCATTCGCGACGAGCTGGCCGACTGGATCGACGTAACCTTCGGCCCCACCGACTCGGACTGATTCGAGGCTGCCAACGACGTGGAGCGCCACCGCCCTTCATCCTTCGCCGTTCAGGGGGCCGACTTCGAGGGCCTTGAGCCCATTCGAGGGCTTCTGGAGACGTGCGGCCTTCCACACGACGACCTCACGCCCGCCCACCTGAACTATTTTCTCGTCGCTCGTGACGGAATGCGCCTCTGCGGGGCGGTAGGAATTGAGCCCTGTGGCGACGCGGCCCTCCTGCGCTCGCTGGCCGTGGCGCCGGATGCCCGAGGCCAGGGCCTGGGCACGCGCCTCGTGGAGGCCATCGAGCAACGGGCCCGTCAGAAGGGCATCCGCACGCTCTATCTGCTGACCGCTACGGCGGCCCCGTTCTTTCGCGACCACGAGTACGAGACGATCGAACGGGAGGCCCTGCCGGAGGACATTCGGCGGACCGAGGAGGCCGCCCGCCTTTGTCCCGTAAGCGCGGTTTGTATGCGGAAGCCACTGCGGGCATCGGCGGAGGGGGACACTGACGCGGCGCACGGCGTATAGTTCTTCCACCGCTGTTCCCCGGGACGCTTTGTGCCCCATGCCACCATCCCCCCACGCCCGCAACCGCGCCCGGTTCGTGCTGCCGCTCGTCCGGCTCATGGTCGGAGCCGTCTTTTTGTCCGAAGGCATCCAGAAGTTTTTATATCCGGCCCTGCGCGGCCCCGGCCGCTTCGCGGACATGGGCTGGCCGGGGGCCGAAGTCCTGGCGCCCGGCGTGGGCGCGGCCGAGGTGGTGTGCGGCGGCCTGATTCTGCTGGGCCTCTACACGCGGTGGGCGGCGGGCGTGACGGCCGCGCTCATGACCGTTGCGATTATCACGACGAAAATTCCCATCTGGATGGGGGCGGGGGTCGGCCCGTTCGAGGTGCGGGAGTTGAGCGAGTATGGGTTCTGGAGCATGGCCCACGCCATGCGCACCGACTGGGCCATGCTCCTCGGCTCCCTCGTGTTGGTGGGGGCGGGGAGCGGGCCGTGGGCGGTGGATCGCCGCCGCAACCGCCGCACGTACACCCGATGAGGTAGTGGGGGACTCGTCTCTGTATGCATGCGTCCCGTTCCGTTCAATGTCTGCGCCTCCGCTCTTGGCCACCCGCGACCTCACCCGCGTTCTCGACGGGACCGTACTGGTGGAGGGGGTATCGATTGAGGTGCGGGCCGAGGAAGTGTTCGTCGTCTTTGGGCCGTCGGGGGCCGGCAAGACCTCTCTCCTGCGTCTGTTGAACCGCCTCGACGAACCGACGCGCGGCACCGTGTGGCTCGACGGCACGGACTACCGCGATATTGAGCCGTGCACGCTGCGGCGGCGCGTGGGCTGGGTGCCGCAGGCGCCGACGCTCATTGAGGGCACGGTCGCGGACAACGTGGCCTGGGGGCCGACCCTGCGGGATGAGCCAGTGGACCCGGAGCGCCTGCATGAACTGCTCGATCGGCTGGGGCTGTCGGGCTTTGCCGACCGCAAGGGGGATCGGCTCTCGGGCGGGGAGGCGCAGCGCGTCGCCATCGCCCGCACCCTCTTCAACGACCCCGACCTCGTGCTGCTCGACGAACCCGCGTCCAGCCTCGACGCCGCGGCGGCCGACCGGGTGGAGTCGCTCCTGGCGGACGTGATGGAGGCCTACGCCCTTACGGCCGTCCTGGTGACGCACGACGCCGACCGGGCGCGGCGACTCGGTACTCGGGGGGTACGGCTGGAGGGGGGACGGGTCGTTCTGGACGGATCGATTGCGGAGGTTGTGGAGTGAGAAAAGCCGCTAAGTAACGTCAATCGACAATGTGGGGCATGCCGTCATTTCGACCGGAGAGCGCCGATCAGGCGCTCGGAGTGGAGAAATCTCCACAGATCCCGCGTA
>NCRB01000097.1 GCA_002894665.1 Salinivenus iranica | reverse complement strand
GGGAATCTCTTTGAATTCGGCGAAAGCAGTGCTGTGGAGCGTTTCCGCCTGTCTTCGAAGAGATTCCTCGACTCGGACGTCCCGACGGCGGTCGGGACGTCTCGCTCGGAATGACGATACGAGCAAATGTGTTTTTTTCGTTGTACGTAAGATGCAATTGCCCTGCCCCCGCCACGTTCCCCCAGAATTACGGTCCCGTCACCTTATAGGGGCCACACCGGGCGGTCAGTGCCCCGCCCCCGGGAACGTTCCCAAAATGAGAACGGTACATCCCTCTGCTTAGCAATCATCTTCCCCGTCCCGGTTGCCCTCTATGGCACCCCATCCCGCCGACACGTGCCGCTGTTGGTGTCTGCCCTCGCCGACGAGGCTGCATGGCACAACGGTGTGGATTGCGTCCGGGACCTGATTCTCTCCCACATAGCACCGTGTCTCCTGTAGCCTCTCCGCCGCCCGGCGAGAGGCTTTTTTTGTTGCTTGCCCCGTGATTTCGACATGCCGTCCCTCTCAACGACGTCGTCTCCTCCTTTCGTCTCGGCCGCGTCGCCCGCCGACCTCGTCGAACAGATCGGCGATACGCCCCTGCTGCGCCTTGACGCTGTGGCAGGCGACCTGCCGGACACCGTTACCGTGTACGCCAAGGCCGAGCACCTGAACCCCGGCGGCTCCGTGAAGGATCGTCCGGCCCTCGCGATGGTCCGGGACGGCCTGGAACGCGGCGCCTTTGGTCGCGACCAGACGCTGATCGACGCGACAAGCGGCAACACGGGCATCGCCTACGCCATGATCGGCGCGGCCCTGGGACTCGACGTGACGCTCGCCCTCCCCGAAAACGCCTCCGACGAGCGCAAAAAGACACTCCGCGCCTACGGGGCCGAGCTGCTTTTGACGGACCCGATGGAGGGCACGGACGGCGCACAGCGCCACGTGAAGGCCCTCGTGGAGGCGGAGCCCGACCGCTACTTCTACCCCGACCAGTACAACAACGACGCCAACGCCCGGGCGCACTACGACGGCACCGGCCGCGAAATCCTGGAGCAAACGGACGGCCGGGTGACGCACTTCGTAACGGGCCTCGGGACGACCGGCACGTTCATGGGGGTCACGCGCCGCCTGAAGGAGCATCGGCCCGGCATTCAGTGCGTGGCCGTGCAGCCCGACACCCCAATGCACGGGATGGAGGGCCTGAAGCACATGGACACCGCCCTCGTGCCGGGGCTCTACGACTCGAGTGTGGCCGACGCGCACCGCACCTGCACCACCGAGGCCGCCTTCAATATGACCCGCCGGCTGGCCCGGGAGGAGGGACTGCTTGTGGGCCCGTCCGCCGGTGCCAACGTGGCGTCGGCCCTGGCGGTCGCCCGCTCGCTGGACGCCGGCGTCGTCGTGACGATCCTCTGCGACACTGGCACGCGGTATTTGAGCGATGACTTCTGGGAGTAGTTCGTATTTCGTATTGCGTATCACTCAGTGCTTCTCGCCGACGCACGCAACACGAAATACGCAATACGCAACACTTCGTCTAATAACTGCACTACCTCCTGATGATCACGACCCCGAATGTCCTTGAGGCCATCCGCCAGCACGGCGCCGACGCCTACCCCGAGGAGGGCTGCGGCTTCCTGCTCGGCACCGTCACCGACGACGGCACCAACCGCGTCACGACGCTCCACCGGGCGGCGAATCGACACGCAGAGAACCGCGAGCGGCGCTATGAACTGACGGCGGACGATTACCGCGAGGCGGACGCAGCGGCGCACGAGCAGGCACTCGACGTGGTGGGCACCTACCACTCGCACCCCGACCATCCGGCCGCGCCGTCCGAGACGGACCTGGCGGAGGCCCCCTTTCCGGGCTACACCTACGTCATCGTCTCCGTTCACGACGGCACGCCCAAGGACCTGACCGCCTGGTCCCTCGCCCCCGACCGCTCCGAGTTCCACCGCGAACGCATCACCGTAGAGTCGCCCGAAACTGCTTAGATCCCTCTAAGGCGTCTGACTCTCAGCCGCAGATCGCTTTCACGTTCAACCTCCAACGTTCAACCTTCCAACGTTCAACGCCTACCATGCCGACCACCGAAGCAACGACCGTCACCATCCGCATCCCCACCCCGCTCCGCTCCGCCACCGATGGCGCGTCGACCGTCGAGGTAAAGGGCACCACCGTCAATGACGCCCTCCGCACGCTCGTCGACCAATACCCTGAGCTCAAGGACAACCTCTACAACGAGGACGATGAGCTCCGCCGGTTCGTGAACATCTACGTGGGCGACGACGACATCCGCTTTGGCGACGGCGTGGAGACCCCACTGGAGGGAGGCGACGAAGTCTCCATCGTGCCCTCCATCGCCGGGGGATGAGACGCCGCGGCCCAGAGAGTCCTCGCCCTCCGTCCGGCCCGGTGCCAAGTCATTTGCACTTGCCCAACCGACGGATGTATTGCGTGCTGCGGAGTCCGTGACGACCGCCTCGCCATCTGCCTACGATACGCAACGCGCAACACGAAATACGCAATACGAAATACGCAATACGCAACCCGCAATACGACCCCTAAAGCAACCGACCCACTCCAACATGGCCACAACCACCGCAGCCCCGGACCAGCAACAAGCCGCCCTGTCGCCGGAGGAGTTACAGCGCTACAGCCGGCACCTCACGCTCCCCGAGTTCGGGAAAGAGGGGCAGGAGAAACTCAAGAATTCCTCCGTCCTGCTCGTGGGGGCCGGGGGGCTTGGCTCGCCGGCGGCCACCTACCTCGCCGCCGCGGGCGTGGGCCGCATCGGCCTCGTCGATTTCGATACGGTGGAGGCCTCCAACCTTCAGCGGCAGATTCTCTACGGCAGCAGCGACGTGGGCCGTCCCAAGCTGGAGGCCGCCTCCGAGCGCCTGGAGGACCTCAACCCGCACGTCGACGTCGAGCGGCACGAGGTGCGCCTCACGAGCGACAACGCGCTCGACATCATTGACGACTACGACGTGGTGGCCGACGGGACCGACAACTTCCCCACCCGCTACCTCGTCAACGACGCCTGCGTGATGACGGGGACGCCCAACGTCTATGCTTCCATCTTCCGCTTTGAGGGCCAGGTGTCGGTCTTTGCCACCGAGGACGGCCCCTGCTACCGCTGCCTCTACGAGGAGCCGCCCCCGCCCGGCCTCGTCCCCTCCTGCGCCGAGGGCGGCGTGCTCGGCATCCTGCCGGGCCTCATCGGCACACTGCAGGCCACCGAGGTCATCAAGCTGCTCACGGGCATGGGCACCCCGCTCATCGGCCGATTGCTGATGGTGGAAACCCTGGAGATGAACTTCCGCACCGTCAACGTGCCCACCAACCCCGACTGCCCCGTCTGCGGCGACGACCCGTCGGTCACGGAACTGATTGACTACGAGGCGTTTTGCGGCATCCCGCAATCCGATACCTCCGCAAACGGAACCGACGACGCCATGGCCGACGACCGCGTGCCCGAAACCACCGTCCAGCAACTGAAGCAGAAGCGCGACGCAGGCGACGCCCCCTTCGTGCTCGACGTCCGCGAACCGTACGAGGCCGAAATCGCCAGCCTGGGCGCCGACCAACTCATCCCGGTCGACCAGCTCGAAGACCGGCTGGACGAACTGGGCGTCGACAAAGACGAGGAATTCGTGGTCCACTGCCGGTCCGGGGGACGGTCGGAGAAGGCCACCCGCATGCTGCGCAAGAAGGGCTACAAGGCGTCGAACCTGAAGGGCGGCGTCCTCGCCTGGAGCGACGAAATCGACCCGGACGTGCCGCGGTACTAATGCCATCCGACGACACTGACGCCCCCCACGGGGCCGTGGCACACAGCCGCGGCCCCTTTTTCTTGTTCCACAGGGGGCTACGGCGTCATCACGCTCTTCACCTGCGCCTGACTGAAGGCCCGATCCGAATCGATCGTCCCGCTGAAGTCCATAGAATCCTGTGCGGGAATATTTTCCACCTCAATCCGCACCGTCTCAATCTCCGACCCGCTGTCGTCGTAAAGCGCCACCTCCACCTGCGCGATGGAGATCGGCTTCGCTCCAGTGTTGACGAGAGTCCCCGTGAACGCCCGCTGTCCGCCCGGCGTTTGCACGAGCCGCGGATTGGCAATCTCCACGTTGTCGGCTCCGTCCCCGGATTCGCACGCCCCGAGCACGACGGCCCCTCCCAGAAGAAGGAGCGAGAGGAACAGCTCGCGAGAACGCCGCCGAAAGATCATCATCGTCGTATAAAGCATCGGGGAAAAGCAGAAGACCGGACCACCGGCCGCTCGGGACGAAACCACACGCAGCGTAAGCACACGTCGGCCCCGCAGATCCCTCCAGCGGCCCGAAACGTCCCGGTTTCTTGGAGAATCATCCCATCTCCTTCCGTTTAGGCCACGTCCTCCAGGTCCGCGAGATTGTCGCGAAGGCGCTTCAACTCGGCCGTCGCATCCTCTTTCTTTTGCCGCTCGCGCTCCACGACCTCGTCGGGGGCCTTGTTCACAAACTGCCGGTTGTTGAGCTTCTTCTCGACGCTCGCCAAAAAGCCTTCTTTCTCCTCGATCTCGTCGCGCAGGCGCTCGCGCTCCTGCTCCAGATCGATCATGCCGGCCAGCGGCACGAACACCTCGCAGCGCCCCACCACGACCGACGCACTAGCCTTCGGCTTCTCGGCCCCCGGCGCGACCGTAAGGTCCGTGACGCTCGCCAGCTTGTCGAAGTAGTCGGCGTAGCTACGGATCGTGTCGGCCAGGGCATCGGCCTTCCGGGGCACGCTCACGGTGGCCTCAATTTCGTGCCCCAGGCCCACGCCGTAGTCGCTCTTGATGCCCCGCACGCCGGAGATCATCTCCTGAATGAGCTCGAACGTCTCCGCCGCCTCCTCGTCCATCAGGGAGTCGTTCGCCTCCGGCCAGTCGGCCACGATGCAGGCCTCTCCTGCCTCGCGGGGCCGCACCTTCCACCACAGCTCCTCGGTGATGAAGGGCATCAGCGGGTGCAGCAGCTTGAGGAGCGTCTCGTAAATCTCGGCCGCCAGGGCGATCTTGTCCTCGTCCATCCCCTCCCCGTACGGCGGCTTGATGAGCTCCAGGTACCAGTCGCAGTAGTCGCGCCAGAACACGTCGTAGACGCGCTCCGCAACCTCGTTGAGGCGGTAGCGATCGAGCGAGTGCTCGATGTCCTGAATGGCGGTGTGGAGGCGGTGGAGCATCCACTGCTCCGCCAGCTCCAGCTCCTCAAACGAGCGCTCGCGCCGGTAGTCGCGGGTCGGCACGCCGTCTTCCCGGTCCATGAACTGTCCGAAGACGTTGAACGCGTTCCAGATCTTGTTGGCGAAGTTGCGCCCCATCTCGAACTTCGACGGCGCCAGCTTGATGTCCTGCCCCTGCGCGCACAGCAGCGTGAGCGTGAAGCGCGTGGCGTCGGCCCCGTACTGGTCCACCATCTCCAGCGGGTCGATGCCGTTGCCCAGGCTCTTCGACATCCAGCGCCCCTGCGCGTCCTTCACCATCCCGGTGATGAAGACGTTCTTGAACGGCGGCTCGCCGGTGAACTCGTAGCCCGCCATGATCATGCGGGCGATCCAGAAGAAGAGGATGTCGTAGCCGCTGACGAGAACGTCGGTCGGGTAGAACTTCTCCAGGTCGTCCGTCTCTTCGGGCCAGCCGAGCGTGGCGAAGGGCCAGAGCCAGGACGAGAACCACGTGTCGAGCACGTCGGTCTCCTGCACCATGCCCGCCTCCGGCTGGTCGATGCTCACCACGTAGCCCTGCTCGGGGTCCGGCTCGCCGTGCTCGTCGGTGTAGTACCACACCGGGATCCGGTGGCCCCACCACAGCTGCCGACTGATGCACCAGTCGCGGATGTTCTCCATCCAGCGGAAGTACTCGTTGGCCCAGCGGTCGGGGAAGAACTCGATCTCGCCCTCGCGCACCGCCTCGATCGCCGGCTCGGCCAGCGGCTCCATCTCCACAAACCACTGCCGCGAGATGAGCGGCTCGATCACCGCCTCGGAGCGCTCGGAGATCGGCACATTCATCATGTAGTCCTCCACGTCGACCAGCAGCCCCTCGGCCTCCAGGTCCTCCACAATCCGGTCGCGGGCCTCAAAGCGGTCCAGCCCCTCGTAGGGGCCGCCGTTCTCGTTAATGGCCCCCTTCGGACTCATGATGGTGATCTTTTCGAGGTCGTGGTCCTCCCCGATCTCGAAGTCGGTCTCGTCGTGGGCCGGGGTGACCTTCAACGCGCCGGTGCCGAAGTCGCTGTCGATGCGGTCGTCGGCGATGATCGGGATTTCGCGGCCCAGGAGGGGCAGAATCGCTGTCTGGCCCACGAGGTGCTCGTACCGCTCGTCGTCCGGGTGCACGGCGATGGCGGTGTCGCCGAGCATCGTCTCCGGCCGGGTGGTGGCGATCGTAACCGTCGACCGGCCGGTCGACGGTTTCCCAGAATCATCTTTCAGCGGATACTCGACGTACCAGAGGTGGCCCTGTCGCTCTTCGTTTTCGACCTCCTCGTCGGAGAGGGCGGTCTCGTTCTCCGGGTCCCAGTTCACCAGGTAGTCGCCGCGGTAGATGAGGCCCTCCTCGTAGAGCTGCACGAAGACCTCCTGCACGGCCCGCGTGAAGCCCTCGTCCATCGTGAAGCGCTCGCGGCTCCAGTCGCACGAGTCGCCCAGGGTGCGCTTCTGGTCGAGGATGAGGTCACCGTACTCTTCTTTCCAGGCCCACACCCGCTCCACAAACGCCTCGCGGCCGAGGTCGTGGCGCGTCTTGCCCTCCTCCTCGCGCAGGTTGCTTTCCACCGCGTTCTGCGTGGCGATGCCCGCGTGGTCGAGCCCCGGCATCCACAGCGTCTCGTCGCCCTTCATGCGGTGGATGCGCGTGAGGGCGTCTTGGATGGAGTCCTGCAGCGCGTGGCCGATGTGCAGCCGCCCCGTCACGTTCGGGGGCGGCATCATGATGACGTGCGAGTCGGCATCGCCGTCGGCGTCGGCCTCAAAGAAGCCGTTTTCCTCCCAGTACTCGTACCACTTGTCCTCGATGTCGGACGGCTCGTAGGCGGTGCTCATCGAGGCGAGGGCGGGGGCGTCGTCGGCCATGGGGGTGGGCGCTGCGATGTCGTGCAAGAATGGTCGCTGAACAACACAAGGTAGCGGGAACCGTCGACGGATGCCGACGGCGCAGTGCTGATTTTCCGGAATTTGAAACGGGCGAGGCCCCGTCCGTTTCCTGGCCGCCCGCGTAACATTGCTGCCCGCAGGGCGTTCGGAGGCGTGCACTGCCCTTCCGCCACCCGGTTCACGTCCCATGCGGAGCCCGTCGATCGAGGATTACCTCAAAGTCGTCTACAAGCTGGAAGAGCAGAACGGCCCGCCCGTCTCCACGGGCGACGTGGCGGAGGAGATGAGCGTGTCCGGCGCCTCCGCCTCGAACATGATCAAGCGGCTCGACGAGCTCGGGTTTCTGACGTACGAGGCGTATAAGGGCGCCACGCTCACTGATCCCGGCCGCACGGTGGCCCTGGAGGTGATTCGTCACCACCGCCTCCTCGAGCTCTACCTGAAGGAAGTGATGGGCTTTTCGTGGGACGAAATTCACGAGGAGGCCGAGATCCTGGAGCACCACATCTCCGAGCGGTTCGAGGATCGCATCGAGGAAATGCTGGACCACCCCGAGCGCGACCCGCACGGCCACCCCATCCCGACCCGCGACGGCACCGTCGACGACCTGCCCACCCGCTCCCTCGCCGACCTGACGACGGGCGACCGCGCCCACATCGACCACATTGCCGACGAGAGCGGCGAACTCCTCGACCTGCTAGAGCAGCGCGGCCTGCTGCCCGGGGCCTCCGTCGAGGTCGTCGACACCCGCCCGCTCGACGGCCTGCTGGTCGTGGCCGTGGACGAATCGGAACAGCTCATTGGGACGCCGGTCGCCCGAAAGGTCGTGGTCTCCTCCCCTAACCCGTAGCTCCGACGTTCTTCATGTCTCGCTCTCGCCCCATCGTCCTGGGGATCAGCGTCCTGCTCCTCGTGCTCGGGGCCGACTGCTCCGGCGATCGCGCCTCTCCCCTCGACGACCTGGCGGCGCGCTCCGCCGACTCGACCGTCGAGCGGGACGTCCCCTACGTCACCACGTCCGACTCGGTGGTCACCCGCATGCTTGAAATGGCGGAAGTCGCTCCCGGCGACGTGGTCTACGACCTCGGAAGCGGAGACGGGCGCATCGTCATCACCGCCGCCCAGCGGTACCGCGCCCGCGGCGTCGGCATCGAGATCGACCCCGTCCGCATCCTGGAGGCCCGCGAGAAGGCACAGGCCGCCGGCGTGGCCGACCGGGTCACGTTCCGCAAGAAGGACCTGTTCGAGGCCGATTTCAGCGACGCCGACGTCGTCACCATCTACCTCCTCCCCTCGGTCAACAAGAAGCTGCGCCCGCTCCTGTTCGAGCAGCTCGATCCCGGGACACACGTTGTCTCCCACAACTTCGAAATGGGCGGATGGGCCCCCGACTCCACAGAAACGGTCGGCCCCAGCACCCTCTACCGGTGGACGATTCCGGAAACGGTTCCCGACTCGCTCACCCGGTAGCGTCGTCCGCGGTCCAGTCAGTTCTCTCC
>NCRB01000096.1 GCA_002894665.1 Salinivenus iranica | reverse complement strand
CGCCCAAACATGACGACCAACAAGAACGCCCCGCTCGCCTCGAATCCGACCCACACCGATATGGATATGTCTCCGGACTCCGCTTCGGAGTCCTCGTTTAGTTCGTCCCACCGCCTGGTCGTGTTGGGTGGGGGGGAGGCTGGACTTGCCGTTCTGCACGCCCTGAACGACCAGTCGTTTGCCTCGGACATCGCCCTCATCGAGCCCTCTTCGTATCACTACAACCAGCGGGCCTGGATGGAGGTAGGGACGCAAGGGACGAAAAAAGAACGCACACGCTCCGACTTGCGCCCCCGTATTCCCCCCAATGTCCACTGGATTCAGGACCGTGTAGCACGCATAGCCCCGGACGACCGCCGGTTGACAGTAGAAAGCAACCAAGACATCAGCTACGAGTACCTCGTCATCGCCCTGGGGACGACTGTGCTGTGGGATCGCATCCGGGGGCTTAAGGACAACCTGGGGACCTCCGGAATTTGTAGCGTCTACGGCTACGAGCAGTCGGAGCGGACGTGGGAAATGATCCGCGACTTTCCCGGCGGGCGGGCGTTCTTTACCGCCCCTTCGAGCCCCCACAAGGGCGGAACCGCGCCGCTCCAAATCCTCCGCGAGGCCGAGTCCCTCTGGCGCAAGACGGGTGTGCGTGAACACACGGACCTCTTCTTCACCATCGGCCCGACGGAACCGGACGGCGAGCCGGAGTACGCGAAACTCCTCAACGAGTCCCCTTCCGAGGACCTCCACGTCTTCGACGGATATGAGCTGACCGAGGTGCGTCCCGACGCCCAGGAGGCGGTCTTTTCCGTTCGGAAGGGCCAGTCGAGCAGCCAGGACGTGCTTCGATACGACCTCATTCATGTGGTCCCGCCCATGCGTCCCCCCGCCCTCCTCGAAGAAAGTGGGCTGGCCCATCCAAGTGGGCCGATGAAGGGCTATTTGGAGGTTGATCCGGCCTCCCTGCGCCACAAGCGGTTCCCGACCGTGTTCGGCGTCGGGGATGCCGTCGGGGTGGAGGAGGTGAAGACCGCTCAGCGGGCCCGCAAACAGGCCAAGAAGGTCGCCCACGTCCTGCGGCGGGCAATGCAGGAAGGGGCGTGACCTGTGCGGCCGGCGCCGAAAAGTTGCCGCGGGAGAGAGTCGGCGGCCTCGGCTCTTCCTGAGTGGCTGGTGCGCACCGGGGGCTCCCTACTCCCCGAGTCCCCGCCGGGCCAAGAGCACGAGTTGTCCCACCCCCAGCGGCACGAGGCTCATGATCGCAACAACCCCCCAGGCCTCCAGGGTTGGGGACTGAATCTCGAGCACCCCCGCCACGCCGGGAATATACACGGCCCCGAAGAGGAGCAGCACGCAGAAGCCGACCGCGGCCCACACGTAGCGATTGCGCGTCACCTCATTTGAGAACACGCCGGACGTCGGCTGGCGCATATTGAAGACGTGCCAGAGCTGCCCGAAGGCCAGGGTGAGGAACGAAACGGTAACGGCCGCCTCGGCATCCACCCCGAGGCCGTGGGTCGCCCAGAAGAGCGCCCCGAGCACGGCCCCCGCAAACACGACGCCGTACCCACCGATCCCCATCCAGTGGCGTCGGCTCAACACAGGCTCCGACGGATCGCGGGGCGGCTGGCGCATCGTCCCCTCCTCGCCCTCGCCCACGCCGAGGGCCAGAGCAGGAAACACATCGGTCACCAGGTTGAGGAAGAGGATCTGGAGCGGCAGGATGGGCAGCTGAGTGCCCACGGCGGTGGCCAGCCCCACTACGACCACCTCCCCCACGTTGCACGACATGAGGTAGTAGACGAACTGGCGGATATTGCGGAAGATGACGCGGCCCTGCCGCACGGCCGCCACGATGGTGGAGAGCGCATCGTCCTGCAGCACCATGTCCGCTGCCTCGCGCGCCACCTGGGTGCCGCGCTGTCCCATCGCGATGCCAATGTCGGCCTTCTTGAGGGCCGGGGCGTCGTTCACGCCGTCGCCCGTCATGGCCACAATGTGTCCCGCCCGCTGGTGAAGCTCGATCAGATCCAGCTTCTGCCGGGGCGTGGCGCGGGCAAAGAGGCGCGTGGTGAGGCGCCGATGTCGTTCCTCGTCGCTCAGCTCCTCGGGGGGCTTCATGTCGCTGCCGTGCACCACCGGCGCGTCGTCGCGGTCCACAAGCCCTACGGCGCGCCCGATGCTCCGCGCCGTCACGGGCTGATCGCCGGTAATCATGACGACCTCGATGCCGGCCTGCTGACACTCCTCGATGGCCGCCCGCACGTCGCCACGCGGCGGGTCGTAGAGGCCCACGAGTGCAATCAGTGTCAGCCCTTCGTACGGCGGTGCCTCGGGGTCCTTCGCTGTTTTCTGAGCCAGGGCGAGGATGCGCAGGCCGTCCGCCGCGAGTTCTTCGTTGCGGGCGTGCCACCGCGCCCGGGACTCCTCGGTTAGCTCCTGGGGGCCGTCGGCGGTGGCCTCGTGCGTGGCGGCGTCCAGGACGGCCTCCGGGGCCCCTTTTACGGCCACCCGGTAGGGGCCGTCGTCCTGCTCGTGGACCGTCGCCATCATCTTGACGTCCGTGTCGAACGCTTCCTCGTTCACCCGCGGCGAAGTGCGCTCAATCGCGTCTCGGTCGAGCCCCACCGCGGCCCCGGCCCGCAGCAGCGCCACCTCCATCGGATCGCCCGTCGCTTCGTCGGCCTCCGGGTCGTACGTCGCACTCGTGCAGAGCATTCCCACTTCCAGGGCGTCGCGGAGACGCGGGTCAGCTTCCAGATCGACCGGCGCCCCGTCCGTCGTCAGGTCGCCGTCGTCGAGATGGACCGTCGTGTCGGCGAAGCCCCACCGGTCAACCGTCATCTGGTTTTCGGTGAGGGTGCCCGTCTTATCCGTGCAGATGACCCCCGTAGCGCCGAGGGTTTCGACGGAGGCGAGCTGGCGCACCAGCGCGTTGCGACTGGCCATGCGGCGCATGCCGCGGGCCAGGGCGATGGTTGCCACGATGGGCAGGCCCTCCGGGATGGCCGCCACGGCCAGGGCCAGGCCGGTCTCGATCATGAGAATCCACTCCTTTCCTCCGAGCACTCCGGTCCCCACGACGGCCACGATGACGACCATCGTCACGTAAATGAGCTTGCGCCCGAGGTCGGCCAGGCGGTCCTCTAGGGGCGTGGCCTCGGACTCCGCCGACTCCACGAGCGATGAGATTTCACCAATCTCCGTCCGCATCCCTGTCGTAACCACCACCCCGAGCCCGCTGCCCCGCGTCACGGCCGTGCCCTTGTAGAACATGGAGGTTCGCTCGGCCAGCGGATCCTCCGGGGCCACGGGATCCTCGTGCTTGTCGACCGGCACGCTTTCGCCCGTGAGGGCCGATTCGTCGGCCTGTAGCTTTGAGCTTTCCAGAACGCGCACATCAGCCGTGACCACGTCGCCGCCCTCCACCACCACAATGTCACCGGGCACGAGGTCTTCCGCGGGAACGACCTGCGTCTGGCCATCGCGCCGCACGCGCGCCTCCATGTGCCCAAGCTCCCGGAGCGCTTCCATCGACCGCACGGCACGCCACTCCGTGAAAAACCCAATGGCGGTGGTGATGAGGATCACGACCACGACCGCCCATCCCTCCAGCACGTCCCCCACCAGAAAGGCCACCAGCGCCGCCGCCACCAGCAAGCCGATGATGAGGCTCTTGAACTGGTCGACGAGAATGCTCCACACGCTGCGCTGCTCGTGCTTGCGCAGTTCGTTCGGGCCTTCTTCCTCGAGGCGCCGCGCCGCCTCGTCCGCCGAGAGCCCCTGATCGGGCGTGACATCGAATGCCTCCGCCGCCTCGGCCCCCGCCCGGGCCCACCACGAGACGTCCGACGAGGACGCATTGGCGGGAGACGCCGAGGCGGCCTCCGTGACGTCGTCCGTCGTGTCTTGCATCATCGTTGAGTCGAATCCGATAGAAGAGAGCACCGGAGAGGGCACTCAGCGAACACCTCACGCACAAAGAACGCCCGATGGATGAGCCGCCCTCGGAGAACATGCGTGGAGTTGGGGACAGCCGGGCGGCCTCCCGATCGCGTAGAATTTTCGCTGTTCCTGCTTCTCTGAGTCCCCCCCTTGGGACATCAGTCTGGGGGCCGGACGTTTTTTCCCTCCTGGCACAACCGCAGGAACCCCTCTCTACGGAGGGCCGCGTTCGCTCCGTTCTGCCGTCCCCGAATGCCCCGAGCCCGGATGTGAAGAAAGCCCATACCACGAAAAAATTCCACTGGCCGCGCCCTGGCCCCGATTCGGAGCCCCTCGACCGGAGGGACTCATTGCCATTGTCGGGAGATGATTTCGTCGAACCTCCGTTCGCAATTCCCTCCCGGCTCCTGCACGTTGAACACACCTCGTGGTTGCTTCTTCCCCGCCAGTCCATCCCGCATGCGCCTTGCCGTCTTTGCCTCCGGGGGCGGAACGAACCTGCAGGCCATCCTCGACGCCTGTCGGACGGGCGACCTTCCCGCGGATGTCGTTGCGTGCATCAGCAACACGTCGGCGGCCGGTGCGCTCGATCGTGCGCAGGCCCACGGGGTGCCCTCAGCGGTCCTTCCGCCCGCTGACTTCGACACCCCCAGCGCATTCGGCGACGCCCTCCTGGACACGCTCGACCAGCATCGTGTCGACTTCGTTGCCCTGGCCGGCTACATGCTGAAGGTCCCCAAATCCGTGGTCGCCGCGTACCGCCACCGGATGCTCAACATTCACCCGTCGCTCCTCCCCGCCTTTGGCGGAAAGGGCATGTACGGCCGCCACGTCCACGAGGCCGTACTGGCACACGGGGCACACTGGAGCGGGGCGACCGTGCACCTGGTCACCGACGAATACGACCAGGGCCCCATCGTCCTCCAGGAACCCGTTCCCGTGTACGCCGACGACACCCCCTCGTCCCTGGCGGAGCGCATCCAACCCGTCGAGCACACGCTGTACCCCGAGGCGCTCCGTCTCTTTGCCGAGGACCGGGTCCGGATCGACGGCCGCACCGTCCGCATCGACGACTACGCCCCCCATCGTTCCTCTCACTGATCGCCCGCCTCCGCCCCATGTCCGACCCCATGCCCGTCCGCCGCGCGCTGGTCTCCGTCTACGACAAGACGGGAATCGCCGACTTTGCTCGGCGCCTCGTTGCCCTCGACATCGAACTCCTGTCGACGGGCGGCACGGCCGCGGCGCTGCGCGACGAGGGCCTTCCGGTCACCGATGTGTCGGACGTGACCGGCGTGCCGGAGGTCCTGTCCGGCCGCGTAAAAACCCTGCACCCCGCCATCCACGCCGGGCTGCTGGCCCGCCGGTCGGAGCCGGCGGACCGGGCCGCCCTAGAGGAGCACGGCTACGCCCCGATCGACCTGGTGGTGTGCAACCTATACCCCTTCGCATCCGTCGTGGCCGACCCGGACACCTCGCGCGACGAGGCGATGGACACCGTCGACATTGGCGGCCCCACCATGATCCGCGCCGCGGCCAAAAACCACGCCGCAGTTGGCGTGGTCACGACCCCGGAGCGGTACGACGCCGTCGCCGACGAGCTAGAGGCCCACGAGGGCATGTTGTCCGCCGCCACCCGGCGCGAGATGGCGACCGAGGCGTTTGCCCACACGGCGCACTACGACACCGCCATCCACGAGTACCTTTCCTCGGCCGACGCGTCTCCCGATGCGGACGACGACACGACGGATGGGTCGCTCCCCGACCGATTCACCGTCTCCCTCTCGCAATCCGCCTCCCTCCGCTACGGCGAAAACCCGCACCAGGACGGCGCCCTCTACGGCGAATCCAGTCCGTTTTACGAGCAGCTCCACGGCGCGCCCCTCTCGTACAACAACCTGAACGACCTGAACGCCGCCCTCGCCCTCATCGACGAGTTCCGGGAGGCGCCCCCCACCTGCGCCATCCTCAAGCACACGAACCCCTGCGGCGTCGCCACGACCGAGACGCTTGCGAGTGCCTGGACGAAGGCCTTCAAGACCGACCGCCAGTCGCCCTACGGCGGCATCGTGGTCGTGAACCGTGCGCTGGACCGCCCCACCGCCGAGGCCATCGACGAGATCTTTACCGAGATCGTCATCGCCCCCTCGTTCGAGTCGGGCGCCCTGGACCTGCTGGAGCAGAATGACCGCCGGCGCCTCATCCGACAGACGGCCGCGGCCCGCACCGACACTCGCCCCGACGTCCGGAGCGTCCTCGGGGGCCTCCTCGTCCAGAGCCGCGACCCCGTGCTTCCCTCGCTCCAGGAACTCCGCAGCGAGTGGGAAATCCCTACCGAGCGGGCCCCAACCGAGGCCGAAGCGCACGACCTCGACTTCGCCTGGCGCGTCGCGAAGCACGTCAAGAGCAATGCCATCGTCTATGCCCGCGACCAAGCCACCCTCGGAATCGGCGCGGGACAGATGAGCCGCATTGACGCCTCCGAACTCGCAGTCCGAAAAGCAACGAAATCGGAACTTGATCTGGCGGGCTCCGTGGTAGCGTCGGATGCGTTCTTCCCGTTCGCCGACGGGCTCGAAGCCGCCGCCACGGAGGGTGCCCGAGCCGCCATCCAGCCCGGCGGGTCGATTCGGGACGACGAAGTGATCGACGCCGCCGATGCCCACGACATGGCGATGATCCTTACCGGCCGCCGCCATTTTCGTCACTAACCCCTGGGAACGCCCGCCCCACCGGCCCCGCCTCCCAGTCCGCGCGTCCCCTCACTTTCCCCAAGGAGCCAGGATAGATGTTTTTCAACTTCTCCCAAGACGTCGCCATCGACCTGGGGACGGCGAACACTCTGGTGTACATTCGTGGAGAAGGGATTGTCCTCAACGAGCCGAGCATCGTGGCCATCGACAACACCACTCGCGAGGTGCGCGAGCTCGGCTACGAGGCCCTTCAGATGCACGAGCGCACCCACAAGGACATCGAAACGATCTGGCCGCTCAAGGACGGCGTCATTGCCGACTTCAAGGTGGCGGAGCAGATGATTCAGGGCCTCCTGAAGAAGGTCAAGAAAAACTGGCTGACCTCCATTCGCAGCATGGTGGTGTGCGTACCGAGCGGCATCACCGAGGTCGAAAAACGCGCCGTGCGGGATTCCGCCGAGCACGCCGGGGCCAAGAAAGTCAACCTGGTCGCCGAGCCCATGGCGGCGGCCATCGGCATCGGGCTCGACATCAGCGAGGCGGTTGGCAACATGGTGGTGGACATCGGCGGGGGCACCACCGAGATCGCCGTCATCGCCCTCTCGGGCATCGTCATCGACGAGTCGCTTCGCGTCGGGGGCTCCGAGCTCGACAACGCCATCCGGCAGTACTTCAAGCGCAACCACAACTTGCTGATCGGCTCCCGCACCGCCGAGCGCATCAAGTGCGAGATCGGGAGTGCGCAGGAGCTGGAGACCGAGCTGGAGCTCTCCGTAAAGGGGCGAGACCTGGTGAGCGGCATCCCGAAGCTCCGCACCGTCTCGTCCGTCAACGTGCGCGAGGCGCTTCACGACAACCTGGAGCAGATCAGCACCGCGGTGTTGCGGGCCCTGGAACGCACCCCTCCGGAACTGGGGGCCGACGTTCTGGAGCGCGGCATCATGATGACGGGCGGCGGGGCCATGCTCGAGGGCATCGACCAGATGCTTCGCGAGCGCGTGGAGCTGCCGGTGTATGTGGCCGAGGAGCCCCTGACCGCCGTGGTTCGGGGCACCGGAGAGGTGCTCGAGAATCTGGAGGACTACGAACGGGTTCTTACCTAGCTCCGGCGGTCGCGTCTATCGCTCGCCATCTTTCCTTCTCGTCATGGACCTGAAGTCGCCGCTCGTCGATTGGGTCCTGCTCGCCCTGTTCCTGGTGGCGTCCGTCTCCACCATGGCCGCCCAGAACCGGTCGCTCGTGCGGGCCGTGCGGGCCGAGGCGCTTGAGCTCACCGCCCAAGTGGAAAGCGGCTTTGCCTGGATGGGCCGGTACGTGCGGGTTCTGGAGGAGAACGATGAGCTCCGCCGCGAAAACATTGCCCTCTCCAGCCAGGTTGCCCGCACCCGCTCCATCCGACAGCAAAACCGGGAACTAGAGCGGCTTCTCAACCTGCGCGACAGCAGCGCCTCTTCCCTCCGGGCCGCCCGCATTGTCACCAAGGACATCTTCCGCCGTGAAAACTCCCTCACCCTGGACGTCGGCCGCCGCGACAGCGTCGCCGAGGGCATGCCCGTCATCCACGAAAGCGGGATCGTGGGCACGGTCATGCTAGTGAGCGAGGAGTATGCGCGCGTCATGCCGTACCTCAACACTGAATTTCGCGTCTCCGCCACCATTCTGCCCCTCCAGGCGGAGGGCATTGTGCGATGGGACGGAGAGCGAATGGACCGACTCATCCTGGACCACGTCGTGAAAACCGAGCCAGTCAAGAAGGGGCAGGAGGTCGTGACGAGTGGGCACAGCGACGCCTTTCCCCCCGGCCGCACCATCGGCACGATCGACTCGGTACGCACCCCGCCCGGCCGGAGTGAGCTCCAGATTTTCATTCGCCCCGCCGTGCCCCTCCACGAAATCCGCCACGCCTTCGTGGTCCTCTCCACGCCCAATCCCCGGCGCCAGGCCCTTGAACAGCAGCCCGTGGGCTCATGACCCTGTCCGTTCCCCCGCGCCCGTCCCGCCCCTTCTCCTGTC
>NCRB01000095.1 GCA_002894665.1 Salinivenus iranica | reverse complement strand
GGCGGTTAGCGCGCCGTGGGGTCTGAGGGGCGGCTGTCGGGATCGGCCTCTACGAGCCACGCCCCGTCGGCGTCGTCGACCTCCTCGACGGCCACCCGGACGGATTCGTCGGGCAGCGTGGGGACGGTGCGGCCCACAATGTCGGGGGCAATGGGCAGCTCGCGGTGGCCCCGATCGATGACGACGAGGAACCGGATGGAGGCGGGGCGCCCCAGGTCCATCAGGGCATCGAGGGCGGCGCGGCCCGTGCGGCCGGTGAACACCACGTCGTCGACGAGCACGAGGTGGCGGTTCGTCACGTCGAACGGGATGCGCGTCTCCCGAATCCGCCGCTGTTCGAAGCGGAGGCGGACGTCGTCGCGGTACATCGTGACGTCGAGCACGCCGAAGGGGAGGTCGATGCCCTCCTGCTCTTCGATGCGTCGCTGCAGGCGGCGGGCCAGGTGCACGCCCCGCGTTTGCATCCCCACGAGGGCGAGGCCGGGGGCGGCGTCGGCCTCCGGGTCGATGAGCTCCAGAATTTGCTGCGCCATGCGGTCGAGCGTGCGCCCCAGGTCGTGGGCCGTCAGGAGCTGCGCCTTCGGGGCGGGAACGGGAGGCATGGCGGGACGGAGCGGTTCGGCAGGGGCGGAGGGCGTGGCACGTCGATCGATGCCGGATGCCATTCACAAGGAACCGAAGACGATAGAAACTTTCTAACCGATCCCTCTTCTTTCGTTTTGGATTCGCTCGTCCGCATGGCCGACGCAGAGACGTCCCTTCGCTATCTCGATCCCGTCGTTGTCTCGCAGTTGGCCAACATGGAGCTTCGGGCACGGCTCATCGTGGAGGGCTTCATCACGGGGCTTCACCGCAGCCCGTACCACGGCTTCTCCGTCGAGTTTGCCGAGCATCGGCCCTACAATCCGGGCGATGAGCTGCGGCACGTGGACTGGAAGGTGTACGCGAAGACCGATCGCTTCTACGTGAAGCAGTACGAGGAGGAGACGAACCTGCGCAACTACGTGGTGCTCGACACCTCGCCCTCCATGCACTACCAGGGCGACGCGCCGCTGTCGAAGCTGGAGTACGGGTCGTACCTGGCCGCCGGCCTTCACAACCTGATGATCAAGCAGCGGGACGCGACCGGGCTCATCGCGTTCGACGAGTCGGTGCACACGATGCGTCCCCCAAAGGCGACGCCCGGCTACCTGCGTCGCCTCCTCGCCACCCTGGAGCAGCTGACCGAGCGGAAGCCGACCGGCACGCGCACCAGTGCGGCGGCGGCGCTCGACGAGGTGGCGGAGCGCATCCAGCGGCGCTCTCTGGTCGTCGTCATCACCGACCTGTTCGAAAACGTGGCCGCGCACGACGACCTGCTCCGCGCCCTGCGGCACCTGCGCCACCGCGGCCATGAGGTTGTGGTGTTTCATGTGCTGGAGGGCCAGACGGAGCGGGCGTTCGACTTTCCCGACCGCCCGATGCTATTCCGCGATGTGGAGACGGGGGAGGAGGTGTCGCTCCGGCCCGCCCAGATGCGCGAGCACTACGAGGAGGCCGTCGAGCACTTTACGGAGACCTTCCGGCGCAGCTGTCGGGAGCACGACATCGACTTTGCCGAGCTCGACACCCACGCGGCGTACGACACGGCCCTCCTGGCCTACCTCAACAAGCGCACCCGCCTGGTGTAGCGGCCCGGGGCGCTACGCCTCGGACGGGAGACGGGTCTCGCGCAGGGTGGTGCGGGACGACTCGATCAGGCGCTGCAGCTCCTCGTGCGCCTCGGCGGGGGTGAGGCCCACGACCACGGGCCCCCGCTCGGTGCGAAGCAGGAGCACGTCGTCCGCCAGGCGCCCCACGAACACCGACGTGGCGGCGTAGCGGCGGTAGTGGCGGTGGTAGCGCGTGGCGGAAATCACACGCGTCTCGTCGATCGAGTCGTAGGGCACCGTGCGGGTGCGACCGCTCTGTTCCAGCGTCAGGGTGTTGGACGTGCACGTGGCCGTGACGCCCGGCCGGAAGCCGACGAGGCCGATGCCTCCCCAGAGGACCCCCGAGGCCAGCTGCCCTCCCCAGAACACCAGCTGCCGGGTGGGCTGCTCGGCCAGGTACGACTGCAGAAGCGCCCAGCCCAGGTAGTGCGTCATGAGGAGCACGAGGGCCAGCCCCGTGAGGGCGACGAGGAAGAGGGCCTCGCCCCGGAGCCGGTCGCGGGTCCAGCGCCGAAGGGCGCGGCCCAGGAGCGAATAGCTCGGATCGTAGCAGCGGGCGGACCGGAACGTGCGGGTCACAGGAACGCGGAGGGGCAGCGGGAGGAAGGCGAACCGTCGGTCTCGGCGACGAAGAAGGACCGACCATCTCAACTCAGAACGCGGGCAACCGTTCAGGGCGCCGGGTCATTGGAGGCGGTGTCGGGAGGAGACGGGATGGGGGCGGCGTCCGGAGTGTCGGTGTCGGCCCCGTACTCGTTGAGCTCAAGGGTGAGTTCTTCCCGATAGGCCCGGTAGGCCGTCACCAGGATCGCCGTGAGGGGAACGGCGATGAGAAGCCCGAAGACCCCGAAAAAGATGCCGAAGGCCAACAGCGAAAACAGGATGAGCAGCGGGTGAATGCCTACCTGGTAGCTCAGGATGTTGGGCGTGAGGACGCTCTGCTCCAGCAGGCTTTCCCCCAGAAGAACCGCCACCACCACGAACGCCTTGACCCATCCCGCAAAGATGAGGGCCACGAGTCCGCCGATGAAGAGCGTGATGAGGGCCCCGAGCTGGGGGATAAAGTTGAGGACCCCAGCCAGCAGGCCGATGAGGAGCCAGAACGGGACGTCGAACACAAACAACAACACCGACACGTTGAACGCCGCGATGGTGCTGATGAGGAGTTGGCCCCGGAGGTACTGGCCCACAATGCTTCCGGCCTCCACCACGTAGTCGCGGCGTCCCCCGGCGGTGGGAAACAGGTCGATGAGGGCGGCCTGGATGTCGGGGTAGTCCTTGAGGGTGTAGAAGAGCAGAACGGGCACGAGGGCGAGAAGGGTGACGGCCCCCAGTACGGACCCGAGCGACGAGACGAGGTTTTGGGCGGCGTCCGGCAGGCGGGTGGCCTGCTGCCGCACGATCGTCTGAATTTGCTGCAGTGCCTCCTGCTTTTCGATGAGTCCGATGCTCTCCAGCGTATCGAGCGCCGCGGAGGTGCTGAGCCACGACCGGAGCCCGTCGACCCCGTCCACCAGACGGCTGGACAAGGCGTTCACCTGGTCGGCCACGCTGGGGGCCAAGATGAGGATGAACAGGGCGACGCTTCCCACCACGAGGCTGCTGACGAACACGGACGAGAGCCACCGGGGCACCCGGTATCGCACCCGAAGCGTGCGCACGACTGGGTTGAGCAGGTAGGCCAACAGATAGACCGCGGCAAACGGAATGAGGATGGCGCTGATCTTGTCCATGGCCCACAGGAGCAACAACAGGCCCCCGGACAGCAGCAGGGCCCGCACGGTTTTTTGGCGTCGGAGCGGCCAGAGCAGCACCGCGCCCGCGAGGGCCACCAGCGGCGGACTCAAGAACCGATCGTCTTGCGGGGGCAGGTGCATCTCGTAGAGCAGCACCAGGAACAGGACCACGCCCCCTGCGATGAGAACCGTTTCGAAAGCGGCACTCCGTCCCCATCCGCCCCCGTTCGACGCCGCGGGCGCGTCGTTGGACGGGCTCGACTCTGAGGAAGACGCTGGCGAGCCGGAAGAGGGCATGGCAGGGCGAACAGCAGGCGAGGAGGACGGAACGCACAGGGTCGTGCAACTTGGGCGAACTGGTGCGGGTTCGCCCGCCCGAGAAGGGCAACGGCGCGGGCCGCGGGCCTCAGTACGCGTACTCGAAGAGCAGATTGAGCTGGAGGGAGTTCTGCGTGTTGAGGGCGCGGAGCAGCAGCGTGTCGGTGAGCTGGTACTCCATTGTGAGGTCGGGCAGGTAGGCCGTCGATTGGAGGCCGTTCAGGCTGGAGGTTGTGACCGGCTGCTCGATGGACACGAACAGCCGCGGGGTAAAGTAGCGGCCCAGCGTGAGGTAGGAGGTGCCCGAGGTGCGGATCTGGAGCCGCACCACGTCCATCCCCAGCTCGTTGGCCGCCAGGTTTTCCACGAGATTGGTGGCCTGCCCGAGCAGCACCTGTGTGCCGAGGTTGCCGCCCCCATTTTGGTCCCCGCCGCCGCTGAACAGCTCGTCGGCCGGGCGCCCGGTCGCCAGGTACGACAAAATGTTGCGCGTGTCCATGGGGGGCTCGGACGCGAGGGTGGGCGTGAGGTTGTCGGGGCGCCCCTCCAGCGACAGGGTGATGCGCACCTCCGACTCCTGCGACCCCCGCGCCCGCTGCTCGTAGACAGCCGCCAGGTTCAGGTAGGGCAGGTACGGGTCGCCATTGAAGGTGAGGGTGCCCTCAGAGATCTGGAACTCCTGCCCGAACTGCCGCAGCGTGCTGCGCCCCTCGACGACCTGGATGGTGCCGTACACCTGGGGGGGCTCGTTGGGGGTCTTGCTCAGGTCCAGGTCGCCGGTGAACTGGATGTTCATCTCGGGCGTGCTTCGGGAGCGCAGCCACGTGTCGCGCCGGATGCGGACGGTGAGGTCCATCGCCATCGCCTCGTACGCGTCGTACGTCGTGGTGTCGGCCGCGGAGGCGCGGATGCCGAATCGGGTCTCCAGGGTGAATTGGTCCTCCTGCGAGAGGGGGACGCTCGTGGCGGCCTCACCGCCGGCGGTGGCCTCGGTGTACGACACGTCGGCACTCTGCACATCTACGGTGCCGCTGAGCTCCGGCTGCTGTGTGGTCCCCTGCAGCTCCATCGCCCCGTTGATGATGGCGCGGCGGTAGGCGCGCGTGTCGACGGCGAGGAAGTTGGACGCGTCGAGCGACAGGTCGAAGGTGCCGACCGTAAGCTGTGGAAAGTTGATGACGCCGCGGGCCTGCAGGCGGCCGTTGTTGCCGGATTCGACGGCGGCCGAGTCGAGCGCCACCTGGTCGTCCGCAAAGCCGAGCGTGGCGCGCGCATTGCGGTACGTGGTGCCGAGGGCGGGGAGGTAGGCCCCGCCGTTCTGGAGCGCGGCCGACCCTCGCAGTTGTGGGTCGTCGAGCCGGCCGTCCACCGTCACGTCCGCCGCGACGGTGCCGCGCACGTCCCGCACCGTTTCGGGGTCGAGGAAGGGATCGACCCAGTTGACGGGGAAGCGCTCGGTGGAGAGGGCGAGTTGCACGGGCCGCTGGTCCACCGCCACGGGCCGCGAGGCGTCGAGGCGGAGGTCTGCGGGCAGGGTGCCCGTAGCGGTGAGGGTGCTGCCGTCGGTGTGGGTGAGGGTGGCGTCGAGCCCGACCGCGAGGCTGTCGTAGCCGACGTCGAGGCGCATGGTGCCGACGGGGGTGTCTTCCGAGCGCAGGTCGACCGCCAGGCGACCGTCGAGCGACGGGTCGGTGGCCGGGCCCGTGAGGTCCATCGCGCCGGTGAGGGTCCCGTCCAGCCCCGAAAACCCGAAGAGGGGCGCAATTTCGCCGAGCCGAACGGCCTGTGCGGCCACGGACAGGTTCTGCTCGCCCGCAGGGTCGACGACGCCCCCCGCCGACAGTTGCTGTTCGCCACTGCGGAGCAGCAGGTTGTCGATCCGATAGGTCGTCCCGGCGGTGAGCGTGGCCTCCTGGGCGAGGGCCCACTGATCCGGGCCCATGCGGAGGGTGAGGCGAGAGAGCGACACGGTGGTCTGCTCCGCACGGGGGGTCACGGTCGCCCGGAGGGCGGCCCGGTGCGACGGGTCGAGCTGGATCGTGGACGACACGTCCGCGTCCGTCCCGTCGTAGGTCGCGTTCAGCCGCGTGCGCTCCACCGCGAGGGGGGAGATTGAGAGGTAGCCCAGCGTGCCGTCGAGTTCGAAGTGCTGCAGGGCCTCGTTCGTGCGCTGGCCGTTCAGGTCGAGCTCGGCGCTGGACAACTGGAGGTCGTTGTAGGTCAGGCCGCTGAGCTCGACGGTGCCGTCGAACCGCTGGTTGGTGGCGCTTCCGTAGACGCGGGCCGTGGCGGTGCCGTCTTGCAGGCGCAACCGATCCGCGCCACTCAGGCGCTGGAGCGGCTGGAGGTTCGTCAGGGTGGCGTCCAGGGTGAGGGACGAGGCGGCGGTGGTGTCGGTGAGGGCGAGCGCCCCGCGCCCCTGTCCGGTGAGCACGTTGGAGTCGAGGCCGAGGGTGTCGATCGACAGGCGGCCGCTCTGGAGGGTGCCGGCCGCGTTGAGGGCGTGCACGCGAAACTGGTCCCAGTGGGCCCCGTCGGCGCGGAGCTGCGTTGTGGCGGAAAGAGTGCTCGGCTCGAGTCCCCGCCCGTCGAGGGCCCACTCGAGCGTGTCGAGGCGGGCCGTGAGGGAGTCGCGTCCGGCGAGGGCGGCCACATCGAGGCTGCCAGCGGCGGCCCGAAGGTCGTAGGCGGGGGTGGCGGCGAGGCTGTCGACGCGGCCGCTCAGCCGGACCGTGCCCCCGGCCAGCGACAGGGTGCCGTCGGCGGTGGCGTTGCCCTCCGCCACGCCCATGGAGAGCTGTCCGCGGGAGAGGGACGCGTCGTTGAGGGTGGAGGGGCGGAGGCGGAGGTCGGCGTCGAGGGAGAGGGACGAGGGGGCGACCCCGCGCCCCTCTGCCGTAAGCTGACCGGAGAGGGCGGTGCGGACGCCCGACAGGCCCGCGAGGGCGCCCACGTCGAGGGCGTCGAAGGTGCCGTCGGTCAGTTGATAGGACGGCACCGCGTCGAAGGGGCGGGCCGCGGCGGCCCAGGTCGCCCGCCCCTCCGGAAGGGTCACGGTTCCGTCCGTCGTCAAACTGCCGTCCCGGAGCCGGAGCTGGAGGGTGCCGTCGTCTATCGTCTGCCGGTTCACCCGTGACGAGTCCAGGGTCATCGCGGCGGTGAGGCGGAGGGCGGCGGGCGTGGTGCCCGCCAGCTGGCCCTGGAACGATCCGTTCAGGTCGCTCGACTGGGTGGTGTCCTGCAGGAAGGGGCCGATGTCCACGTCGCGAAAGCGCCCCTCGGTGAGCCGGAGGGTGAGGGGGGCGGCGAGGGGCTGCCCGGTGACGGCGAGGGACCAGGACCCGTCGTTGAGGACGAGGTCGGTTTGGGCGTTCAGTGTGCCGTCGGTTAGCGTTCCGCGGGCGGACAGGGACGACAGGCGGTGCGGGCCGTAGTGCGAGTCCGAGAGGGTGGCTGACGCGTTGAGGCGCAGGGGCTCGGCCGAATAGCCGCGCCCGCTCGCCTGCACCGTGCCGCTCACGCGGCTCCCGGTGGGGTCGCCCGCCAGGGCCGCCAGGTCGACCGCCTCCAGCTGGAGACGATCCAGCGCAAAGGCCTCGCTTTCGTCCCGCTGCAGCGAGCCGGCGGCCGAGAGCTGCCCCTCGGGCAGGGTCAGCCGGCCGTTGGCCCGGGCCTGCTTGGGGCCGAGCGACAGCGAGACGGTGCCGTCGGTCAGGCGCTGCGTGTTGAGGCGGGAGGGGGCGAGGCGGGCCGTGGCGTCGAGCGTCATGTTGGGGGCGCCGAGGGCGGTGCCCTCCAGTTCGACGGTCGCGGACAGGTCGCTGTCGACGCCGGCGTCGGGGGCAAAGGCAGAGACGTCCAGGTTCTGCGTGCGCGCCATGAGGGTGGCCGAGGGGGCCGCGTCGAACGGGCGCGCCTCTCCGGCCACCGAGAAGGAGGCGTCATTCACTGTGCTCTGGAGGTCCACGTTGGCCGTCCCGTCGCGGACGGTGGATTCCAGTTCGGCGCGGGACACGGCGACGCCGCCCCAGCGGGTGTCGCGAATCTGGACGGCCGCCGTTCCGTCGAGGGCGGGAAGCGAGGGTCCGCGCAGGTCGACGGCGGCCGTGGCGCTGAGGCGATTCTCGGCCGGGTCGGTGGGGCCGAGCAGACTCGTGGTCAGGCGATCGACCTCGGCGTCGAGGCGGTAGCGGAGGGGGCGGGCCGCTGCGCTGTCGGTTGAGGGCGTGGCCGTCGCGGTGGCGGACAGGGTGCCGCCGGTGCTAAACGCGGCGTTGGCCGTGGCGGTGAGGGTGCGGCGGGTGCCCGTGACGTGCAGGTCGAGCGTCAGGGCCTCCGCCGGGTTAACGTCGAGCGTGGGCAGAAGCGGCGTGAGGTCGGCCAGGACGAACGGGTCGGCCCGCAGGCGCACGTCGACGTCGTCCCCGGAGGCGTCTGGGGCGCTCGGGAAGCGAAGCCGACCGCCGCCCCGCACCCGGCTTCGCGGCGAGTCGAGCCGCAGGGTGTCGAGCCGCAGCTCGGTGGCCCCGAGACCTCCCTTTGCGGCGAGGGTCAGGTCGGTAGTGTCGGTGGGCAGGCGGGCGCGCAGGCCGAGCGTGTCCAGGCGCCCGGTGAACGAGGGGGCCGTCTGCAGGTCACGCGCCCGGACCTCCAGGCCGCGGACCTGTGCCGTCGAGTCGCGGCCCTCGGCGTAGAAGCGCGTGTGCAGGGCCCCATCGGTGACCGCCACCCGGTCGACCTGCACGGGCAGGCCGGCGCTGGTGTCCGCCTCGGCCGAGGCGGGGGGGAGCACGCGGGCCCAGTCCCACGTCGAGTCCGCCGCCTGCCGCATCGTAACGCAGGGCTGGGCCACCGACACGTCGGTGACGTGAAGGCGGCCGCGCAGGAGGGGGAGCAGGCGGTAGCGAACCGACAGCGTATCGACCGACGCCATCTCTACGGCGGCGCCCGTTGTGGAATCCGTTCGGGTGAGCCGAACGCCCGTGAGTCGGAGCGAGCGGACCCAGCTGCCGGAGGCCCGCTCAATCGTAAGTTCGGTGCCGGAGAGCGGGTTGGCGGCGCCGGCGGCGTAGCGGGCCAGCGCGGTCGCGCCGGACTCCGTCTGGAGCACGAGCAGCCCGATCCCAATCAGCAGGGCCAGCCCCGCCCCGAGCCAGCCGAGGAGGCGGCCCGCGCGGCGCCACCAGGCGCGGCGTGCGGGCGCGTCGTCGTCCGCGTCGGGGGACGCATCAGCAGGATCGGAACCGGACGGAGGCGGCGGGGACACGGGCGGAGGCAGGCGGGTGCAACGAGGGGCGTCGGAGGG
>NCRB01000094.1 GCA_002894665.1 Salinivenus iranica | reverse complement strand
CGCCCCGCCCCCGCACAAAAACCCTTTGAACCCCGTCCCACTCCTTTCAGGGGGCCGTCCGCTTCCGTAGCTTGGGGACGCTTTGTTCACGGGACGCTCACGCCTCTTCCCTCCCATGCGCGACTACCTCCAAACTCAGCTCCGCGCCGTCCTCGACACCCTCGGCGACGTGCCGCCCGACTTCGAGATCGCCCTCGAAACCCCCGACCGCCCCGAGCACGGCGACCTCGCCACCAACACGGCCCTCCGCCTCGGCAGTGTGTTAGACGACAATCCACGGGCCATTGCCGAAACCATCGCCGAGCGACTGCGCGAGCGCGTCGACCCCGCCCGCATCCAGTCCGTGGAGGTGGCTGGGCCCGGCTTCATCAACGTCCGCTTCGCGCAGGACTACCTGTTCGACGGCCTGGCCGACCTCCTGGCGCAGGGCGACGCCTACGGCCACTCGGACGCCGGCGACGGGCGGCGCGCCCTCGTGGAGTACGTGAGCGCCAACCCCACCGGCCCGCTCACCGTGGGCCACGGCCGCAACGCCGTCCTGGGCGACACCATCGCCAACCTGCTCGACTGGACCGGCTACGACGTTACGCGCGAGTACTACTACAACGACGCCGGGCGCCAGATGCGCGTCCTCGCCCAGTCGGTGCGTGCCCGCTACGAGGCCCTGGCCACCCCCAACCTCGACACCAAAACGCTCACGCTCGACGACGACACGACCGTGGAGGTGCCCGAGGGCTTTCCGGAGGACGGGTACCTGGGCGAGTACATCACGGACATCGCCCGCTCCCTCTACGACGAGCACGGGGCCAAGCTGCTCACCACCGAGTCCCTCACGCCCTTCCAGGCGGCCGCGGAAGAGGCCATCTTCGCCGACATTGAGGCCACGCTGGCCCGCCTCAACATTGAGATGGACGCCTTTGCCGACGAGCAGTCCCTGCACGACGAGGGGCGCGTGGACGCGGTGCTCGACGGCCTCACGGAGGCCGGGCTCACCTACGAAGAGGACGGCGCGCTCTGGCTGAAAACGACGGCCTTCGACAAGGACCAGGACACGGTGCTCGTCAAAACATCGGGGGAGCCCACCTACCGCACGCCCGACATTGCCTACCACATTACCAAGTTTGAGCGCGACTACGACCTGATGATCGACATCCTCGGGGCCGACCACCACGCGGCCTACCCCGATGTTCTCAACGCGCTCGACGCCCTCGGCTACGACGCCGACCGGGTGGATGTGGTGCTCTACCAGTTCGTGACGCTCGTGCGGGGCGAGGAGCCGGTGAAGATGAGCACGCGCCGCGCCAACTACGTGACGCTCGACGACCTGATCGAAAAGGTGGGGGCGGACGTGACGCGCTTCTTCTTCCTCATGCGCTCGCCAGACACCCACCTGAACTTCGACCTGGAGCTGGCCGAGGAGGAGAGTGAGAAGAACCCGGTGTTCTATCTGCAGTACGCCCACGCTCGCATCTGCTCGGTCATCGACAAGGCCGAGGAGGTGGGCTTTTCGTACGACGAGGACGCCGGCCTGTCCCTCCTCACCCACGAGGCCGAAATCACCCTCATCAAGGAGCTGCTGCGCTTCCCCAAAGCGCTCCGGGACGCCGCGGACGCGCGGGCCCCTCACCTCGTCCCCAACTACCTGGAGGACGTGGCGACGGCCTTCTCGCAGTTCTACGACAATTGCCAGATCATTGGGGTGGACGACGACCTGGCGACGGCCCGGATGCAGCTGGCCCTCGCCACCAAGACGGTGCTCAAGAATGGGCTTACGGTCCTCGGGCTCTCTGCCCCGCGCCAGATGTAGTGCCTTAGAACCCCTATCTAAAGCGGAATATAAGGTTCAAAACCCGCACCTTCGTCGCTCCAAACTTGATTTGGAGCCCATCCGACCGCCGGTAGAGGTACCGCCGATCGTCGGATTGGCTCTGAGTCAATCTCAGAGCGACAGCCGTAATCAGTTTTGTTAGAGGCTCTTACGCCTCGGAGGTGGGGCGCGGCCCGTCGTCGTTCACGCCCGACGCGTCGATGGCCGCGGCGTCGAGAATGTCGTGGAGTTCCAGCATCACGAGCGCCCCACGGAGCAACGAGTGGAGCCGCAGCACCTCGTCGGTGCCGAGCACGACGGTCGCGCCATCGTCCACGCGCAACTGCCACCGGCAGTCGCAGTTGCAGCGGTACACCTGCGCGGCCAGCGACTCCAGCCCCTCGTGCAGGGCCGACACCTCGTCCGGGTCCATCGTCAGGCACTCCCCGGACAGAGGCAGGGACAGCTGCCCATCCGGGGCCCACCGTACCGCACCATAATCGGTGGAAAAAAGCACAGCGTCGTCGGAAGACATGCGATCCATCGCCGGAAGGCGTCTGGTCGTTAGCGAAACGGGCTATTTAGATCGAATGTAAACAATCAAAGTTTCTGCGCCGCGTTTTCTGGATGTAAAGGTTGCGCGAAGCCTCGAACGCGGCGAAGAGGAATCGCTTGGTACACCGAACGCACTGTCACTCACCCTCCTCTTCTCCGTATGTTGCTGCAACTGCACTGGGACGTCGACCCTACGATTTTTCGACTCGGCCCCCTGGCGCCCCGCTGGTACGGCCTCCTGTTTGCACTCGGCTTTCTCATCGGCTTCTTCCTGATGCAGCGCGTCTTTCGGCGGGAGGGCAAGCCGGTGCAGGACCTCGACTATTTGTTGCTTTATCTGCTGGGCGGCACCGTGATCGGGGCGCGGCTGGGGCACGTCCTCTTCTACGCGCCGGGCTACTACCTCCTGCGCCCCTTCGAGATTATCGCCATCTGGGAGGGCGGTCTGGCCAGCCACGGCGGCCTCATCGGCGTCCTGCTTGCCATTTGGCTGTACTGCCGCCGACGCGAGGACCAGCCGTTCGTGTGGCTCCTCGACCGATTGGCCGCCCCCGTGGCCCTCACCGGGGCCCTCATCCGCCTCGGCAACTTCTTCAACTCCGAGATCCTGGGCGTGCCTACCGACCAGCCGTGGGGCGTCGTGTTCGAGCGGGCGGCCCGCCTGCGGACGGACATCGAGGCCGTGCCCCTGCACCCGGTGCAGATGTACGAGTCGATCAGCTACGCCCTCATCGCCGCCCTGCTGTGGGTCCTCTACCGCCGCTACGGCGAAGACACGCCGCGCGGCCTGCTCATAGGGCTCTTCATGACGCTCATCTTCGGGGCCCGCATCGTGCTCGAAACGTTCAAGCGGGAACAGGCCCACTTCGAGGTCGGCCTGCCCCTCAGCATGGGTCAGATGCTGAGCATTCCCGCCGTGCTCTTCGGGCTGTGGTTGCTCTGGCGGGCGTACCGGGCCTCGTCCGGGGCACCAACCGAAACGGGGTAACCCGGCGACCGCCCTCCCTGCGACGCCCCCCTCTCTTGCGCGGCCAGGCCCCGAACCGGGGGGAACGAGCAGCGGCTCAATACGTCCCCGCATTGAAGTCGTCGAGGGCATTCAGGCCTGCGTAACGACGGGCGGCCCCTGAAAACAAAGGGCCGGCGGATTCCGGTCTCGCCCTCTCGGCCTCCGTCCTTCGCACGCCATTCCGGGACCGTGCACGTCCGTCCCCCTCCTCCCGGCGGTTCGCCCTGCGCTCGCTTCCCCACTTCTCATCGTTCCGGCCTCGACCGTTCGCTTCGGATGTCCGCCGCCGAGTCGTCTCCTTCTGCCGCACAGTCGCGTTCGCCCGACGCCGCCCCCGAGGAGGCGACCAACCGCCGGCCCTCGCTCCTGAACGTGGCCCTTTCGGTCTTCCTGAGCCTCCTCGTCCTAGGCGTCATCGGGTATCTTACCTTCGATGCCTCGGCCTTCTGGAAGATGGTCGGGCAGGTCCAGCCCCTCATTCTCGGGGCGGCCGTGGGCGTGGCCTTTGCCCGCATTGGCCTCGGCGGCGCGCGGCTGAGTTACGTGTCGCAGGGCCGCCTCTCCCTCCAGGGCGGCACGCGTGGGCAGCTGGCGTGGGATTTCTTTTCGAGCGTGACGCCGTCGGTGGTGGGCGGCGGCCCCATCGCGGCCTTTTACGTGGCGCGCGACCAGGACATCACGGTCGGCGAGTCCGCGGCGTTTATGTTCTTCTGTATCCTGCTGGACCAGCTCTGGTTCGTCGTGGCCATCCCGGGACTCATCGGCGCCAATTTTTACGTCGACCTGTTGCCGGAGGCCGCGGGGGCGGTGGGCTTGTGGAGCCTCATGGCCTACTTCGTCGGCCTCATGGTGTGGGCCGCCGTGTACGCCTACGCAACGCTGTTTCGTCCCCGCCTGCTCCTCAGCATCGTGCACTGGTGCCTCCAGTGGCCCTACCTCCGGAAGGCCCGGTCCCGCGTGATGAAAGAGATGCGGTCGTACGTCCGCAGGGCCCGCACGCTGGGCACTCAGTCGGCCTCGTTCTACATCAACGGGTTCCTCCTGACCGGGGTCAGTTGGGTCGCACGGTACGCCCTCGTCGTCCTGATCGTGCAGAGCGTGTACCTGAACGTCGACGCCCTCACCCTTTTCCTCCGCTCCGCCGCGATGATGCTCGTGGGCCTCATCATGCCCACGCCGGGCGGCTCCGGCGGCCTCGAAGGGCTGTACGCCCTCTTCGTCGGACCGCTCATCCCGCCGTCCCTGGTCGCCCCCACCCTCCTTACGTGGCGCCTGCTGGGCTACTACCTGTTCATCGCCTTCGGAGCCTACCTGTTCATGCACCAGATCCACACCCACGCGCCGCCCGACTCCACGCCGTCGCCGACTGCTCCCTCTTCCTCGTCGTAGCCGACGCAGACGGCCCACTGCGTGACGGCACGATGGCCCGGCGCCCCCACTCCCCAACTGTTCCCCTGTCCCATGCCTCTCCCTTCCGCCTCCCGCCTCCGCCTGGGCCTGGCCGTGCTGATCCTGGCGGCCGGGGGCATCGCCTGCCAGCACCTCGGGGGCGCCTCCGCCCCCGCCCCGACCGCAGACACCGTCCTCTGGGCCGGGGCCGTGACGCCGACCTCGGCCCGCATCCACGCCCGGGCGCCGGACGGGGACACAACCGGTGTCCGCCTCGCCGTTACCGCCGGTGACTGGGCCGACGCGACGACCTACCCGGGCACGGCGTCCGCCACCAACCCGGCGGTCCTGCAGGTGGCCCTCGACGACCTGACCCCCGACACGCGCTACCGGTACGCCCTCCAAATCCACGGCCGGCTCGACACAACGCGCAGCGGGCAGTTCCGCACGTTCGCCGACGGTCCGTCCTCGTTTCGGGTGGCGATGGGCGCCTGCGCCACGACGGGCTCCACGCATCCAGTCTTCGATGCCATCCGGGGCACGAATCCTGACCTCTTCCTGCACCTCGGCGACATGCACTACGAGGACATCGCCGCGACCCAGGCCGCCCCCTTCCGGCGAGCGTACCGGCAGGTGCACGGATCGACGCCGCAGGCGGACCTCTACCGCTCCACGCCGCTCGCCTACATGTGGGACGACCACGACTACGGGCCCAACAACAGCTCTCGCCGGGCCCCGGGGCAGACATTTGCCCAGCAGGTGTACCGCGAGTACGTGCCGCACTATCCGCTCGCACGGGCCGAGGACGCGCCCATCTACCAGGCCTTTACCGTGGGCCGCGTCCGCTTCCTCCTCACCGACCTCCGGTCGGCCCGCACGAGCAACCAGGCCCCCGACTCGGCAAAGACCATGATGGGCCCTCGTCAGAAGCGGTGGTTCAAACGACAACTCCGACAGGCTCGCGACCAATACCCGGTCATCGCGTGGGTGAGCAGCGTGCCCTGGATCGGGCCGGAGGGCTCCTCGGAGGACCACTGGGGCGGCTTTGCCCGCGAACGGCGCGAGCTCGCCACCTACATCGACTCGATCGGCGTGAACGACCAACTGGTCGTCCTCTCGGGCGACGCCCACATGGTGGCGCTCGATGACGGCACGAACAATCACTACGGGAAACCGGGCGGCGGAGGCTTCCCGGTCGTGCACGCCGCGTCGCTGGACCAGACGGGCTCGGTGAAAGGCGGCCCCTACACGCACGGCCCCCACCGCACGCCCCTCACGCTCTTCGGGCGGCGGCCGGGGCAGTTCGTCCTCATGGACGTGACGGACGACGGGGGCGAGGAGGTGTGCGTCTCGTGGACCGGCAAGCGCTACGATCCGGGCCGCGAGCGGCTCTCCACGCTGCTGGACTGGAGCACCTGCTTTCCCGTGCCGGACGCGTAGGCAGGCCCCCGCTCCGCCCTTCTACCCGACAAAGGCCGGCTCGCTCTCCTTCCGCTCTTCGTAGCGGGTGCCCAGGTAGCGGATCGTGGCGATCCAGGCAATCAGCAGGACGCCCACCGCTACCGAGAGCCACCGCACGTCCGCAATGACGAGCGCCGTGAGGCCGAGGTTGAGCACGACGGCCGCCACCTTGGCTGCCCGCTGCACGAACATGTCGATGAAGGACTTGGCCTTGTACTTCTCGTCCTGCGTCGTCGGGGTGTAGAGGGCTTCCTTGGCCGACTGGTTGATCGAGTAGTTGAGCGCGTTGTCGCTCACCGACATGAAGCCGACAACCGCGAGCGTGGGCAGCGCCACAAAGCCGATCGTGCCGCCCAGAATGGCGATCGGCAAAAAGAGGAGGGCCATCTTTACGCCGTAGCGCTTCATCACAAACGACGTCAGAAAGAGCTGTACCCCGATCGACACGAGGCTCGTGGCCTGCCCGACCAGGCCGAAAAACTCGTCGCGCTCAACCGACGACGAAATCTGGTCCTCGACGATTACGGCCAACTGAAAGTCGACGACGTTGGACACCATCTCGTAAAGCCCCAGGACCGCAGCGATGCCGAGCAGGTATTTCGACTGGAAGACGATCTTCCCCCCTTCCAGGAACGTGTTGTCCTCGTCGACGACCGTCTCGGGGTCCGGCGCACAGGGAATGTCGGGGTTGGCCCCGCACTCCCGGTAGTGGATCCAGTAGGCCAGTCCGCCGATCACGGCCGTCGGCACTACACAGGCAAAGAGCAGCGGCGTGCGCCCGGCCGACTCCACGAGGCCCGAGACAAAGCTCGCCCCCACAAACCCCCCAATCACGCCGCCGAGCCCCACAATGCCGTAGAGCCGCTCCGCCTCGTCGCCACTGTTGAGGTCGTTGGCGAAGGCCCAGAAGGTGGCGACCATCACCGTCGTCCAGATGTCCCCCAGCACGTAGAAGCTCCACACCCCCGGCGCGCCGAGGCTCTCGATGTGTCCAATGACGCTGCCGAAGAAGAGGAAGAGCGCCCCAAAAATCCCGCAGAAGATGAGGATCAGGTAGTGCCGCGCGTAGCGACGCACCAGCCAGGTAAACAGCCCGACCACGGCAAACGCCACGATCATGTTAAGCACCTTGCCGAGCTGCTCCGCCTGGGCCCCGGACATCACCCATCCGGCGATGTTGATTGGGTGCTCACCGAAGTAGCTGATCACGAGGCCCCGCTTCATCGGCTTCAGGACCCAGAAGACGGCGATGACGAGAAAGAAATACAGGGACAGGCTGAGGGCCTTCGGCCACTCGCCGGGACGGACGTCGAAAAACTCCTTCTTGATGCGCTGGAGCATGACGGTCGGGACTGGGAGCAGAAGTATGCGGCGATTTCGGACCCGTCTCTCCTCCCGGACACAGCGGACAACGCAGACAACGTTCATTTGTCCGCGAATGGGAAGGGCCGTTACACCCGCCGCCGCGGCGTTCGGGACGGAGCGGCCCAGTGCCTACTCATCGGTCGCAGACGAGTACACGACCGACTCGGACGGGGCGCCGTTCCCCCCCAGGCCGAGTGAGCGCGGGTCCGCCCCCGAAAGAAGAGAGTCCAGCCGCGGGTCGTCAACCGATCGAAGGTAGCGGCGCGCCGCCTTTGGGGTGCGGATCTCCAGGTCAAAGTACTGCTGCCCGATGGCGAGGGCCTGGTCCCCCTCCGGATCGTCCAGGAGGGGAAGCAGGACGCGCCGGGTGCTGTAGTCGACGAGGTTGTCGACAAACTCGACGGCGCTGTCCCGCAGGGCGGGGTCGGGGCTCGTGATGCCGAGGTAGGCGTCGTAGATGTCACGCTGATCGTACCGCAGCCCCAGGAGTCGAAACACTCGCTCCAGGGCCTCTTCGCGGAGCGATTGGACCTGAGCAGAGGACACCGACAGATCGCTCTCTTCGCCGGCGAGACGGAGGATTTGCCCGAAGGCCGCGTAGTGGGCAACGTCTCGTTCGATGGCCCTGTCGATCGGGCCCGGATCGGCGGAAAAGTCGCTGGCCTTGTGGATTTTGCTGAGCGCCCGAACGACCGCGTGCCGAACGGGCACCGGCACCTGCCGCAGGCTCCGCACCAGCAGGACGAGCCCGAGGCGGCTGGGGTGGGCCGGAAAGACGTCCGGCAGGCGACGGCGGGCCGTAAGCGGGAGCGACTCGTCGACCAGATGGTCGTAGAGCGTCCCAAAAATGGCCTCCCCATAGGCCGCAAGGGCCTGCTTTGCCACCGATTCGTAGGGGGCCTCTCCCAGCCGGCGCACCAGCCCGTGCACGAAGGACGGATCCGCCGTTTGTCCGGCCGATCGGATCGCCGACCGCACAACCGGGGCGGCCTCGTCGCGGAGCAGGCGATGCAAAAGTTCATTTCGGTATGGACGATCGAGCGCCCCCAGGATCCGGGCCACCTGCGTTCGGGCCTTCACGCCCCGCTCGCCCTCAGTTTCCACCAACCGGCGAAGCAGCGACTCGGACACAAGCCGGTATTCTTCCACGTCCCCCTCCTCGGCAATGAGCCCGTCGGCCGCCGATCGGATCTGCGGGTCCTCGTGCTGCAGGGCCGCCTGGAGGCGGTCGAGGTGGTTGTCCGTTAGGTCGCAGTAGAGGTAGCGGGCGGCCTCAAGCTGAACGTCCGGGTCCGGATCGCGCAGCAACTCGGCCACCTCGTCTCCCACGTCCTCCACTTCTCGGACGCGGAGGATGCGAAGGGTGTGGGCCCGTACCGGCGCGGACGGATGATCTAGCAGGCAGAGCAGGGCGTCGACGGGCACGGGGCCGCTCCGGTGCTCCAGTTCCTCCAGGGCGCGAAGGGCATCGGCCTCGGCGTGACTACAGAGCGCATCCAGCAGGTCGTCGAGCTCCACCGACGACGCGTTCTCCTCCCGGGAGTCCTCCGCCTCGGAATCGTCGGGGGCCTTCCGCGCCCGCAGCTTCTCCCGAAACTGGTCGACGTATGTGTGCCGTACGCCGTAGGTCATGGCGCCCCACAGGGCAATGAGCACGAGGGTGACGGCGCTGACGCCCTGCACACCGAAGCCGGCCCCGTAGGTGAGCACCAGCAGCAGCCCGCCCCCAAGCCCCTGCGCCCCCTGGTCCACGAATAGATCCACGAACACCTTCACGCGCTTCTTCTTCTCCAGGGGCACCGGCACAAACAACAGCTCGCGCCCCGTCTTGTCGAGGGAGTGCTTTAGAC
>NCRB01000093.1 GCA_002894665.1 Salinivenus iranica | reverse complement strand
GGGTTTGGGGGATTGGGGACGGCGGGAACGGGGCTCAGGCGGCTTCCCCGGCGAGGTCGCGTTTAACGGCGTCAAATGCGTCTATGAATTCGTCGATCTTAGCAAAGCTCTTCTGGCCCGGGGCGTCCTCCAAGCTGCTGGACAGATCCACGGCGTACGGGCGCATAGTTTCCACCGCCCGTCGCACGTTGGACGCGTCGATCCCTCCGGCCAGAAACAGGGGGTACTCGTCGGAAAATTCGCGCGCCAGCCGCCAGTTGAAGGACTCGCCGCTGCCCCCCCACACGCTGGAGTTGTGCGTGTCGAGCAGGAAGTAATCGACCACCTCCTCGTACCGTTCGAAGAGGGTGCGCAGCTGCTCCGGGGCGGCATCGTTGCGCACGTGGATGGCCTTGATGACGGGACAGTCGACGGTCTCCGCGACGTAGGGCGGCTCCTGGCCGTGAAGCTGGGCCATCTCGAAGCCCGCCGCCTCCACGGCCGCATTGATCGTGTCGGCGCCGTCGTTGACGAAGACGCCCACGGGCGTGGGGCCGTGCACCCACTCGATGATGTCGCTGGCGAGGGCCGGCGGGGCGTAGCGGGGGCTGTCCTCGTGCTGAATAAACCCGAGATAGTTTGCCCCGGCGCCGGCCAGGTAGCGGGCGTCCTCCAGTTCGGTAATGCCGCAGACTTTTAGCTTGAGATCCATCGGTTACGTCGCTTGCTGAACAGCAATCTGTTTGGCTTGGTCGCGAAGGTCGGCGAGGGCCGCTCCGGGGTCGTCGGCCCGCATGAAGTATTCGCCGATGAGCACGCCGTTGACCCCGGCCTGGCGCAGGCGGACGAGCGTTTCGGGATCGCTCAGGCCGCTCTCCGCCACGCGGCCCACGCTCCGCGGCACCTGCTCGAAGATGCGGAGGGAGTTCTCGATGTCGACCTGGAAGGTCTTGAGGTTTCGGTTGTTGACCCCCAGGACGCTCACCTGCTCCCAGTTGATTTTTTCGAGGTCCTCCTCGCTGTACACCTCAACGAGGCAGGAGAGGCCGAGGGCGGTGGCCTGAGCGTGGAGGTCGGCCAGCTGGTTGGCGTCCAGGGCCGTGGCGATCAGGAGGATGGCGTCGGCCCCAAAGGCCTTCGCCTCCTCCACCTGGTACGGGTCGACGATGAAGTCCTTGCGCAGCAGCGGCACGTCTTCCACGTGTGCCCGAATCCAGGACAGCGACTCCAGCGATCCTTCGAACCGGGTGGGCTCGGTGAGGACGCTGATGGCCGCGGCCTCGTTCGCGGCGTACGACTGCGCGATCTGCGCCGGGTGGAAGGAGTCCCGAATCAGGCCCTTCGAGGGGGACGCCTTTTTTACCTCGGCGATAAACGACATGCCGCGCTGCTGCAGCGCCTCCACGAGCGAGAGTGGGTCGTGGTCGTTGTAGAGGGGGCGATCCTCCAGTTCGGCGATCGGAGTGTTGCGCTTCCGCCGCGCGATCAGGTCCCGCGTGTCCGCAATGATGTCGTCGAGGATGTTGCTCACGGCTACACTCAGTCGAGAGAAGGGGAAAACGAAAAGGCGAAGGCCGCGCCGCTCGGCCGCTGGGTTAGGAGGGCGTGTCGTTTTCGGCGCGCTGCGACACCTCCGCCAGCGTCTCGAGCGTGTCGAGGGCGGCGCCGGAGTCGATGCTTTCCTCGGCGGCGTCGAGGCAGGCGTCGATGTCGTCGTACCGGTCACTCACGTGGAGGGCGTAGGCCGCGTTCAGCACCACCACGTCGCGCCGCGGCCCCTGGTCGGCCCCCGAAAGAATGTCGCGCAGGATATTTGCGTTCTCGACGGCCGTGCCGCCGGTGAGGGCCGAGGCGCCTGCTCGCTCAATGTCGTGCTCCTCGGGCCCCACCTCCCGACTCCGCGCCACCGGGTTCTCGTCGGCGGCGTCGTACTCAAAGAGCGTCGAGGCGGCGCCCACGCTGAGCTCGTCCATGCCGTCCTTCGAGTGCACGGTGATCACGTGGTCGGCGTCGAGCTGGCCCAGGATGCGGACCATGGTCTGGGCGGTCTGGGTGTTGAAGGCGCCCACAATCTGCCGCGTCACGCCGGCGGGGTTGCAGAGGGGGCCCAGGATGTTGAAGAAGGTCCGCACGCCGAGGGACTTGCGAACCGGCATCACGTGCTTCATCGCGTGGTGAAAGTGGGGCGCAAAGAGGAAGGCGATGCCCGCTTCGTTCAGGCAGCGCTCCACGCCCGCCTTGCCCAGCTCGATGTCGACGCCCAGGGTTTCCAGGACGTCCGCCGAGCCGGATTTTGAGGAGACGGACCGGTTGCCGTGCTTGGCCACCGTCACCCCGGCGCCGGCGGCCACGAGGGAGGCGGTGGTGGAGATGTTGAACGTGCTCGCCCCGTCGCCGCCGGTGCCGCACAGGTCGATGGCGTGGGGGTCGTCGCACTCGACGTCGATGGCGAACTCGCGCATGGTCCGGGTGAAGCCGACGAGCTCGTCCAGGGTCTCCTCGCGGGCGCGAAGGCCCATGAGGAAGGCGGCCATGTGTTCGTCTTTGGCGTTGCCGCTCATCATTTCCTCCATGGCCTTGGCGGCCTGGGAGCGCGTGAGCGGGTCGCCGTCGGCAATGATCTCAAGAAACTCCTTCACAGGTGGGGGGCGGTCGGTTGCGAGACAGGAAGGTGATGATTTTTAGTTACGCGGCGGCGGGCCGCGATGCATCGGCCCAGACCCGGTCGAGCCAGTTTTTGACGATGTGGGGGCCGGCCCGGGTCATCACGCTCTCGGGGTGAAACTGGATGCCGTGGAGCGGCATCGACCGGTGCTGAAGGCCCATGATGGTGCCGTCCTCGGCCTCGGCGGTAATTTCCAGGTCGTCGTGGGGGAACGTGTCCCGGTCGATGACGAGGGAGTGGTAGCGGGTGGCGTCGAACGTGGGATCGAGTCCGGCGAATACGCCCCGCCCATCGTGCTGCACGGGGCTTGTTTTGCCGTGCATCAGTTCGGCGGCCTGCACCACCTGCCCGCCGAAGACCTCCCCGATGGCCTGGTGCCCGAGGCAGACGCCGAGGATGGGGATGCGGTCCCCCAGGGAGCGGATCACGGGTTCCGTTAGGCCGGCCTCTGCGGGCCGCCCCGGCCCCGGCGAGATCAGGATGCCGTCCGGGTCCAGTGCGGCAACCTCCTCCACCGTCCGGTCGTCGTTGCGGATGACCTCCAGGTCGTCGGTATGCCGCCCGACGAGGTGGACGAGGTTGTAGGTGAAGGAGTCATAATTGTCGATAACCAAAATCATTTCTGCCTGTGAGGGTCTGGGAGGGGGGACGTTGGGAAGTGGTCTTTGCCCAGGTCGTACGGAAGGGCGCCGTCTTCCACTCTGTTGGCGGGACCGCACCACTGCTCAGCGTTGGTCGTCATTTGATCAGGCGTCCCGACAGTTCATCGTACGTTGTATCGAGGTCGTCGTAGGGGGATGGGGCGAGGTCCGTGTGATCGAGGGCTGCGTCGAGCCGGGCCCTGGTTTCGGCGACCTCCGCGTCGGCGTCGTCCAATGTGCGGACGCAGTGCGTCGGAGATCGACGGTTTCGCCAAGCCTCCGCGACGCTTGCAAACACCGACCGGGACGATCGGCCAATCTGATCGGTCCGGGCATGCGTCTCCTCCTGGGGCCACAAGCTAGAGCAGTGAAAAGGGGCCTCACTGCTCGAAACGCGGCCTTGTAGACCCGTAAGTCTCGGAAAGACTCAACCATTCGAACTAGTGATTTGGTGCGAAACGACGCCCCTACCCCTCCCACACTCCCGCACGCAGCAACGAAAAAAGGTCAGCGAGTGCGAACCAGGCCTGTCAACTCCCGAACCCGCTCCATGATCGGCTCGACTTTCTCTTGGGCCTGTTGGGCCCCGTCGCGGAGCACATCGCGGACGTAGTCGGAGCGCTGTTCCAGCTCCTTGCGCCGCGCCCGTGCCTCCGCAAAGTAGTCCTCAATGAGCCCCAGAAGCTCCTGCTTGGCGTGACCGTAGCCGTATCCGCCCTCCCGATACTGGTGCGCGATCTGCTGCGTCTTCTCCTCATCGGCGAACAGCTTGATGAGGGCGAACACATTGCAGGACTCCGGGTCCTTCGGCGCGTCGAGCGGCTTCGAGTCGGTGACGATGCTCATCACCTTCTCCTTGAGCGCCTCGCCCTCGTCGAAAATGCCGATGGTGTTGCCGTAGCTCTTCGACATCTTTTGCCCGTCGATGCCGGGCACCACGGCCACGTCGTCGAGGATGTGCGGCTCGGGGACCGGGAAGAGCGGGTCCTCCGCCGAACAGTAGGTCTGGTTGAACGACCGGGCCAGGTCGCGGGCAATCTCCAGGTTCTGCTTCTGGTCGGCGCCCACAGGAACGTGTGAGCCGCCGTACGCCAGGATGTCGGCGGCCTGCAGCACGGGGTAGTTGAACAGGCCGGCGTTGGGGGTGAGCCCGGCGTTCACCTTTTCCTTGTACGCCACGCCTTTCTCCAGCCGACTGGTGGGGAGGAGGTTGAAGAAGATCCAGGTGAGCTCGGTGACCGCCGGTACGTCGCTCTGCACGAAGAGAGCGGCCTCGTCGGGGTCGAAGCCGAGGGCGAGGTAGTCGAGCGCCACGTCGAACGTGTGCTGTCGCAGTTGCCCGGCGTCCTGCACCGACGTCATCGCGTGGTAGTTCACGATGAAGTAGTAGGCCTCGTGTCGGGTGTGGAGGTCCAGGTGTTGACGCAGGGCGCCGAAAAAGTTGCCCAGGTGCAGGCGGCCGGACGGCTGGATGCCGGAGACCACCACCGGGGCCGTGTCGGTCGCCGGGGAGGGAGCGTCGGGGTCCATGTTCGCTCGTCGGAGGGTCGGAGGAAGGAAAACCGTGGGTTATGCCGTGGCGCCGTCCGCGCGCTCAATGAGGTCGTCCAGGAGCGTCAGCCGCTCCTTGCTGTTGCTGGTGAGGGCTTCGAGGATGCCGCGGGTGCGCATCTGGTGCTCTACGTTCTTGCGCTCGTGGACCAGGGCCTCCTGAAACTCCTGTTCTACTGACTGCAGGGTCTGGAGTATGTCGGTGTCGTCGCCCTCCAGCGCGAAGTCCTCAGATTTCAGGTCGGTGCCGTTGTACGGCGTGCCCCCGCAGCTATGGATCGTCTCGCTGAGCTTGCCGACGTCGGCCCGGGCGGTTTTTTGCACGCGTTGCAGGGCCTCGACCACCGCCGGTTCACTGTGCTCACGGAAAGCGGCCCGATAGTGATAATTGAGTTCGATGTGTTGTCGGAGGAGCGGGTTTAAATGCTCAACCGTTTCGGATCGGCTGATCGTCTTGCCGGCCCAGCCCCGACCGAGCAGCAGTTCTTTGACAGGATTCGGCATGGCGAAAAAGGGTTGTGGAAAGTGCTGCGCCAATGGTACCGCCGGCCCGGGGGGAAGTTTGGGGGGCAGGCGGCAATAAGGTCGTTACAACAGCCCGTCGGCGGCCACGCGCATGGCCTGGCGGAGGGCGGCGGCCTTGTTCCAGGTTTCGTCGTACTCGCGGGCCGGGTCGCTGTCGGCCACGATGCCGGCCCCGGCCTGTACGTAGGCGGTCTGGTCGGTGACGACCATGGTGCGGATGGCGATGCAGGTATCGAGCGTGCCCGAAAAGTCAACGTAGCCGACGGCCCCGGCGTAGACCCCGCGGCGCGAGGGCTCTAGCTGATCGATGATCTCCATGGCCCGCACCTTCGGGGCGCCGCTCACGGTGCCGGCGGGGAAGCAGGCGGCCAGCACGTCCATCGGGCCCTGGTCCGTCGCAACCGTGCCGGTGACGGAGGACACGATGTGCATCACGTGTGAGAAGCGCTCGATCGTTGCGTACCGGTCCACCTCAATGCTGTCGTATTCGCAGACCCGCCCCAGGTCGTTGCGGCCGAGATCCACCAGCATCAGATGTTCGGCCCGCTCCTTCGGGTCGTGGAGCAGCTCCTCGGCCAGGGTATCGTCCTCGGAGGCGTCGTCGCCCCGCGGGCGGGTCCCGGCGATGGGGAGCACTTCGGCCTGTCCCCCCTCCGACCGCACGAGCACCTCGGGGGAGGATCCCACGAGGGCCAGGTCGTCCAGGTCGAGGTAGAAGAGGTAGGGCGAGGGGTTGACCTGCCGGAGGGCGCGGTACAGGTTGAAGCGGTCGCCCTCGAAGGTGGTCTCGAACCGTTGCGAGAGCACGACCTGAAAGATGTCTCCCCGCTCCACGTGCGCCTTGGCGGTGCGGACGGCCGACTCGAACGTGTCCCGGTCGAAGTTGGATCGCAGCTCGTCGTCGGTCCACCGGACCTGTTCGGGAGGAGGGGCGGATTGGGTGAGGTCCGTCTCGAGGGTCGACAGGCGCGACTGGGCCCGGTCGTAGGCGGCTCGCAGGTCGGTTTCCGGGCCGATAAACGCGTTGGCGACCAGCACCAGCTGGTGCTTCACGTGGTCGAACGCAGCGACGGTGTCATAGAAGCCCCACACAGCGTCGGGCACGTCGAGGGCGTTGGGCGGGGCGTCGGGGAGGTCCTCCACGAGGCGGACGGTGTCGTACCCCATGTATCCCACGGCGCCGCCGCGGAGGCGGGGGAGTTCGGGGATCGTCACCTCGCTGTACCGGTCCAGATACGCCTCCAGCACGTCAAAGATTGTCCCCTCCGGCGCCCCCATCGACGCTTCGGGGGCGGGCGTCCGGCGCTCCTGCACCGTCACCGTGGCGCCAAAATCGGAGGCGCGGACGATGCGGTAGGGATCGCGCCCCAGGAACGAGTACCGGGCCAGCTTTTCACCGCCCTCCACGCTTTCGAAGAGGAAGCCGTGCTCCGCCTCCTGGCGAAGGGAGAGGAAGGCCGAGACGGGGGTCAAGAGGTCGGCGCTGCGGCGAGCAGAGACCGGCACGACAAGCGTGTCGTCGCCCTGCTGGCGGGCCGTGTCGACATGTGTGCGAAAGTCTTCGAAGGTCATGGGACGAAGAGAGGGTGGGAGCAAACAAAAAACCCGCTGCCGTCAGCGGGGCAGCGGGTCCAGAGCCATCCGAACGTTTGGGGCAAACGTTACTACACACGGACGGGGCTCGTGACCCGAGAGAGGGGCCACCAGCGCCACGTCCAAAAAGCGGAGTTCGCCTTCAAAATCATAACACTAGATAGTGTACGGCATGGGCCCATTGTCGTCAACGGTGCGGTTTGAAAATCAGTTTGAAGTATGGGGGCGGGCCGCTATGATTTGCGAGGGGAATCCGGCTTGGGAGACCGTGGTGGTGCGTTTTGTGGAGAGTCCGGCGGCGTGGAGGGCGTCCGCCAGGGGGAGCGGACGGCTGCCGCCCAGGAGGGGCGGAAGCCACCGGGCGGCGGCGCCCCAGACGTGGCCTGCCAGGGTAGAGGGCGGGGCCATTGTGACGAAGACGGCGCGGCCCGTTGGGCGCAGGACGCGGCGCACGTCAGCCAGGGCGTGGGGCAAGCGGGCAGCGGGAAGCAGGTCGTAAACGTACGCAGAAAAGAGGCCGTCCACGCACTCCGGGGGCCAGGGGAGGGCGGTGGCTCTGCCGTCGCGGATTTGGTAGCGCCGGTGGGAGGCGCGCGCCGCCCGTTGCCGGGTACGGGCCCGCATCGCCGCCGCCGGCTCCAGGGCCTCCGTCCAGCCCGTCGGGTTCTCCTGGAGAAGGGCGTGGAAGGTGCGGCCGGGGCCGGGTCCCACTTCTACGATCCGTTCCCCGTCGCTCACGGCCAGCCACTGCCTCCCCCGGCGGCGGGCACGCGCGGAGAGTGGGCGGGTGAGGCGGTCATACACTGGGGCCACGGCCTCGTAGAAGGCACGGAGACGAGCCGGAGAGCGAAGGGGCACGGGGACAACAGAAAGGCGAGGGGCGGGAACCTCCGATCGGCTGACGGTTTCGGACAGCCGATGCGAGTTCGCGGCCGAGGGATGCGTAGACCAGCGTGTCGCCCACTTGGGGGCGGGGCAGGGCCCGTTGGCCGCGGGCGCATCTCTTGTATCCACGGCCGATGAGGCGGTTCGGCGATGATCCTCTGGGGGCAACCGCGCCGCGTCGGGGGCGGCACAGGGGCGGCCCCGTTCAGGGCGTTGGGGGCGATCCCAGTCGACCTTACGAAGGGGCCCGACCGTCATGCGCTGTATTTTTACTGAGTCGATGGTGCCACGATGGAGTTTGAGGGCATTCAATTGTTGTACCGGTTCGGGGTGGCCGTCGTGCTGGGGTTTTTCATTGGCCTCCAGCGCGAGTACGCGTACCGGCGGGATGCCGGGCGGGGAGACGGGGAGCTCCTGGCCGGGGCCCGCACCTTTCCGATTATTGCGCTGCTGGGGGCGGCGGCCGCTCTCGGAAGTACCGAGCTGGGCAGCGGCTGGCCGCTGGCGGCAGCCGTCCTTTCCGTCGCGGTGCTCCTCGCGGTGGGTCATTTTCACCAGGCCCGGGAGCGAGACATGGGCCTCACGACGGAAATGGCGGTGCTCGTGGCGTTCTTCACGGGGGCGCTCTGTTTCTGGGGCTATCTGCGCCTCGCCGCTGCGGTCAGCATTGGGACGGCCGGGCTGCTCTCCTTAAAGGTGCAGACGCACACCCTGGCCCGCCGCATCGACCAGGAAGACATTTACGCCACGCTGAAATTCGCCATCATCACGGTCATCGTGCTTCCGCTCCTGCCCCAGCAGGGGTATGGGCCGCCGCCGCTGGACGTGCTGGTCCCGTACAATGTGTGGTTGATGGTGGTGCTCATCTCTGGCATTAGCTTTCTGGGATACGTGCTCATCAAGGCCGTGGGGCCGCGTCGCGGCGTGGGGCTGACCGGGGTGCTCGGCGGGCTTGCCTCCAGCACAGCCGTCACGCTCAGCATTGCGGAGCGCAGCCGGGACACGGAGGGGCTCGACCGTCCGTTTGCGATGGCGGCCCTGCTGGCCTGGACGATCATGTACGTGCGGGTCATCGTGGAAGTAGGGGTCGTTCATCCGCCCCTCCTGGAGACCGTCTGGATCCCGGTGCTGGGCATTAGCCTCGTAAGCCTGGGGTATTGTGCGTACCTCTATTCCGCGCCGTCTATCGGCGAGGACGAGCAACCGGAGATGGTGCAAAACCCCTTTCGCCTCGTGCCGGCCCTTACGTTTGGGCTTCTGTACGCCGTAATCCTCGTCCTGTCGAACGGGGCGCAGCAGTACTTCGGAGAGGCGGGCGTGTACGCGTCCAGCCTCGTGGCCGGGCTGGCCGATGTGGATGCCATCACCCTGTCGATGGCGCGCCTAAATGCATCCGGGGATCTCACTTCCACGACGGCGGCCCGCGCCATTGTAATTGCCGCCGCGGCCAACACGGTGTTGAAGGGCGGCATCCTCCTGATGGCGGGGCAACGCGAGTTGCGTCGAGCGGTGCTGCCCGGCGTGGTCCTTATCGTGGGGGCGACCGCTGTGGCCGTCCTCCTGGTGTGAGGCCAGGGGGCACCTGTGGCTCCGCCCCGTACAGGTCTCGGCATCCCCCGAGTGTTTTGCTTCGGCGCATGCGCAGCCTCAGACTGCTCTTCGTCTTGTTAGGGGTCGTGCTCCCGTGTGGGGCCCAGGACCCTGCCGCGCCCCCCGATACGAGTCGCGGCTGGCAGGAGGAGGCGTGGACGGACATCGTGTCGCAGGAGGGCGTGACCGTCTCGTACATTTTTTTACGACCGGGCGGACACGCAGAACAACGGCATCGTGCTCCGCCTCCGGAATCGCAACCCCCATCCGATCCGATACTCGTTCACGATTCTCTTTCGGGGGCCGGACGATAGCACGTCGGCGGAGGCGGCGGGCACCGTGCCGGCCGACTCGATCCGCGTCGGCGACTCGGCCGGGCTCTTTTGGGTTCCGTTTGGGGGCGGGCGGAGGAT
>NCRB01000092.1 GCA_002894665.1 Salinivenus iranica | reverse complement strand
CCGCCCGGGATGACAGGGCGCGATTTTTCTGTGCAAGAATCACGGTTGACACGGCACTAAGTAACGTCAATCGACAATTTGGGGCATGCCGTCATTTCGGCCGGAGAGCGCCGAACAGGCGCCCGGAGTGGAGAAATCTCCACAGATCCCGCGTAAACGGCCTGTTTCCGCCCCCACTCTCGAAGAACGAAGAGGTCGGAGGATCCAAAGACCCATGGCAATCCACAAACTGAAGATTGATTGCACTTAGTTGATCGACTGAAACGTGGACGGCACATCACTGCCTCCGCCAGACGGCTCCTCCGGGCGCGACGGGGCGTCGGCAGCCGGGGCCTCGTCCCCGCAATACGCCTCAAAGGCCGTCACGAGGTCCGAGGCGATGGCGTTTGGGCTGCGGCCCTCAATGTGCTTGCGTTCCACCACGTAGACGGGCTGTCCATCCCGGAACAGCGCCATGAAGGGCGAGGACGGGGGAATGCCGGGCAGGTACTCCTCCCGAACGTGCTCCGTCGCTTCCAGGTCTTGTCCGGCAAAGACCGTGACCCGGTGGTCCGGCTGGATCTCGGCCTCGCGTGCCAGGCCTACAGCGGGACGCGCGCTGCCCGCGGCACACCCGCACACGGAGTTCAGGACGAGAAACATTGTGTCGCCGTCGGCCTGCTCAAAGGCAGTGTCCACCTCATCGGGCGTTCTCAATTCGTCGAACCCAAGTCGCGTGAGCTCCTCGCGCATGGGCTCGACCATTGCTTTGGGGTACGGCATGGGGGCGTGCAGATCTTTCAGAAGGAAAGCAAGAGAGTTAGCGCCTTAGTACTTCGTCAAGTTAATTCTTTGGGGGCCGAATCGAACTCAAAATCCCGAAACCCCAGCACGTCATGTCGAGCACGGTCGAGACATCTGCCTGGCGAAGCCGCTGGGAGCGGAGCGACCGAGTGCTCTCCGGGGTGCGCTCGAAGCGACCTGCCTCAGGGATTTTGAGTTCGCTCCCCCCTATAAAAACAAAGTTGACGGCGTACTTAGACCGTGCTATCAACTCATTACGGGGTCCACTTGATCCATCTCCGCCCCTTCCCAGGCCGTGCACGGATCGCTCCCCGAATGGAGATTGCCCCGCGTGAATTGTACGTTTCTGCACAGCTCTTTTGCGCTGTCCCGCCCCTGCTGCAATGAGGACCCACCGCCTTCTTCTGCTCGGCGGCGCCTTGCTCGGCGCTCACCTCGTTGGCGGCTGTGGCAGCACAGGGCCGACGCGGACCGGACCGCCCGCCGGCGAGTCGACCTCGGCAACTGCGGAGGACCGGGCGAAGGCGCTCCGGGCCGCGGCCGAGCAGTGGCGGGGCACACCGCACGAATGGGGCGGCACGACCACGGAGGGCATCGACTGCTCCGGGCTCGTACAGAGGGTCTACCGCCAAACCCTCGACCAGCCCCTCCCGCGCACCACCCGCGCCCAGGCCCGAACCGGAACCGCCGTCTCGTGGTCGGCCCTACAGCCGGGAGATCTGGTGTTTTTCCACGTGGACACTCGAAAGGGCCGGCACGTCGGGATCTATCTGTCGGACGGGGACTTCCTGCACGCCTCGTCCAGCGAGGGCGTTCGGGTGTCCTCTCTTACGAATCCGTACTGGAAGGAGCGGTGGTGGCAGGCCCGACGCCTCCCGGCCGACTCCACCTCCTCCGCCCCGGCGCACACGCCGTCCCCGTCGTCCCGCCCTGTTGGGTGGTAGGGCCCGCTGCGCCCCCTTGGAACTTTTCTCGGCGCGGATGAAGTATAACGGGTCGGACTCACCGGATTCCACACTTCCAACGCCGCTGCCTTCTGGGCCGTGGCGTTCCTTTTTTGGCCCAAGGAGACGCGGCCGCTCTGCATTGACCAGTTTCAACGGACCACATCAGCATGGCTGACGACAAAACGGTTTACATGACCGAAGAGGGACTCGAAGAGCTGAAAGAAGAGCTCCACCGCCTCCGCACAGAAGAACGCTCCCGCATTGCCGACGAGATTGCCGAGGCGCGCGCCAAGGGCGACCTTTCCGAAAACGCAGAGTACGACGCAGCGAAAGAAGAACAGGGCAAACTGGAGGCAAAGATTGCCGACATTGAAGACACGATCGCCCGTGCCCGCATCGTCGACGAGTCGACGGTCGACGACAGCAAGGCGTACATTCTCTCGGACGTGACGGTCGAAAATCTCGACTCGGGCGACGAGCGCACCTTCACCCTCGTGTCGGAACAGGAGGCGGATGTCTCCGAGGGCAAAATCTCAATCGAAAGCCCCATCGGCGAGGGGCTTCTCGGAAAGGAAGAGGGGGACGAAGTCGAAATTGAGGTGCCGGCCGGGACGGTCCACTTCAAGATCGTCGACATTTCGCGGTAACAGCGCCCGGCTGTGGCTGCCGATCGGGGCCCTTCTTCTTCCCCCTCCCACGGATCCGTGACCCGAGCGGCGCTCCGGTTTGTGTTGGCCGCCGCTCTTGCGGGCACGACCACCTTTTTGGGGGTGTGTGGTCTCGCCCTGGGGGCGTACGGTGTCGTCTTCCCTCCCACGACCGGCGGTCAACTTCAACGGGACGTCGAGGGGGTGTGGACGGGCACCGACGCCCCGCACCGCTACCGGCCGGTGCCCCTCCACGACATGGCCGCCTCCCTGCCCCGGGCCGTCGTGGCGGCGGAGAACAGCCGCTTCTTTGAGCACCACGGCATCGACTGGTCGATGGTCCAAGAGGCGCTTGCGGAGGACCACAAGGGGGACCCCCTCCGCGGGGCCTCCACGATTACCCAGCAGCTCGTCAAGAACCTGTTCCTGACGACGCACAGCACCCTCGTCCGCAAGGCGCTGGAGGTGCCCCTCACGTACGCCGCCGAGCTCCTCTCGTCCAAACGGCGCATACTGGAGCTATACCTGAACGTGGTGGAATGGGGCCCCGGCGTGCACGGGGCCGCCGAGGCCGCCGCCTCCCACTACGGACAATCGGCTGCCTCGCTCACGCCGGCCCAGTCTGCCGGGCTGGCCGCGTGCCTCTCAAACCCACGGGCCCGACGCCCCCAGACGATGGGATGGTACCCGCGCATCATCCTTCGCCGCATGTCCCCCCTCGGGCCCCTGCCCCTGTCCGCCACCGGTGCGCTCCACACGCCGGCGGCCCGTGCCCCTGTGAACGTCAACGCTCTCCACCAACCGTTTCCCCACTCCGCCCGAGCCCGATGATCGACCTTCGAAGCGACACCGTCACCACTCCCTCCGACGGCATGCGCCAGGCCATTGCGGAGGCCGAGGTTGGCGACGACGTGTACGGGGAGGACCCGACCGTGAACGAGCTTCAGGAACGAGCCGCCGCCCTTCTGGGAACAGAGGCGGCCCTCTTCACTCCGTCCGGCACAATGGCGAATCAGATTTGCCTCCACGTCCTCACCGATCCGGGGGATGAGGTGATTCTGGAGCAGGGGGCGCACGTGTTCAACTACGAAACCGGTGCCGCGGGCGTCCTCTCCGGCATCCAGCTGCATCCGGTCGCGGGCACCGAGGGCCGCCTCACCCCCGACGCGGTCGACGCTGCCGTGCGTCCGACGGCCGACGTGATGCCCCGAACCGGCGCGGTCTCGGTGGAGAACACGGCCAACCGGGCCGGAGGCGTGGTGTACTCGGTCGAGGAGATGCAGGCCCTCGCGGACGTCGCCCGTTCCCACGACCTGAAGGTGCATCTCGATGGGGCGCGCCTCTGGAACGCAGCCGCGGCCCTCAACGTCCCGGAGCACGCACTGACGGCGCCGTTCGACCTCTCCTGGGCGGCGCTCTCCAAAGGGCTCGGGGCCCCGGTCGGCTCCCTCGTCGCCGGGCCCGACCCGCTGATCACAGAAGCGCGCCGGGCCCGCAAGCGATTCGGCGGCGGAATGCGACAGGCCGGTGTCCTGGCCGCGGCGGGGCTGTACGCGCTAGAGCACCACCGCCCCCACCTCTCGGACGACCACGACAAAGCCCGCCGCCTCGCGGAGGGCTTCGACGCCCTTCCCTCCTTCTCGGTCGACCTGGATCGGGTGCAGACCAACATCGTCATGGTCGAGACGCACGATCGCCCCGCGGAGGAGGTCGCGGAGACGCTGGCCGACGAGAAGGTGCTCGTCACTCCGTTCGGCCCCCACACCCTGCGCGCCGTCACCCACCGCGACGTGTCGGGGGACGACATTGACGCAGCCCTCGCGGCCGCACGGTCGATCTATGGGTAGCGAGATTAGTTACGGCACCACCCACGTCCCCTCCACGTCCTCATCCGGAGAGCATTCGAAGCGGGCGCGGTAGTGCCCCTGGGGGTGCAGGTGAAGCCAGTCCATGCGGTCGACCACCGTGCGTACGACGGCGAAGTGCTCACGCCCCGGGGCCACGTCCTCCCGCGTCACCGGCTCGGACTGCACCGAATCGCCAAGGGCGTCGCGGGGCGCATCGAGGGGCGTGCCGGACGCGGCCGTCCGCACGTGAACTGCCAGCGACGCCGGGTCCTGATCCGCCCACATCGCGTCGGCCACCGCGTCGTCGGTATGCACGGTGGCCCTGCCCCGGAGGCGCACCTGCTCTCGCGCCTCGGGGTCCCACCAGTGCCAGGCCATGCGCGGGCGGTCGCGAATGTCCTTCACTTTCTGCGACTGCCGGTCGGTGTGGAAGGCCAGCCGCCGGGCCGCTCGCTCCGCGGACCGCAGGACAACGGTTCGCAGGGCGGGGCCATCGGCCGAGGCGGTTCCCACCGTCGGCGTCCGAAACGGATGCCGGGGATCGGACGCAGCGTCCGTCACGCGATCCCAGACGTGTTCGAAGACGGCGTCAAGGCTGTGGAGTCGGTCCATCGGGGAGTCGTGATTTTACGAGCGACGCGTTGCCTGGATGCGGAGGGGCGCACAGCGTGTGGCCGTGGCCTCCAGCCTCTCTCCTTCGGCTACAGCCCCCACGCCCGACGGGGTTCCCGTGTAGAGAAGATCCCCCGGCTGAAGCGTAAAGATCTGAGAACAGTGGTGGATGAGCGTGGCCACCGGGAAAATCATCCGGTCCGTCCGCGCCTTCTGCCGAGTGTCGCCGTTGACCGTGAGTTCGAGTACGAGCTGCTGGGGATCGCCCACGTCGGCGGCGGGCGTAAGCGGGCCGAGGGGAGCAAAGGTGTCAAAGCCTTTCGCGACCGACCAGGGATGGCGACGCTCCTTCGCCGCCGCCTGCAGGTCACGGGCCGTCATGTCGAGCCCCACGGCGTAGGCCGCCACATGATCGAGCGCCTCCGCCTCCGGAATGTCGTGTCCTCCCCGCCCGATCACGGCAACCAGTTCCACTTCGTGGTGCACGTCCTCGGATTGGGGCGGAAGCACGACGCTCTCCCCATCCCGCACCACCGCCGAGGCGGGCTTCAGAAAAACCATCGGCTCGTCGGGCACATCGCTCTTCATTTCCGAGGCATGCTCCGCGTAGTTGCGGCCGATGCACAGCAGCTTGCCGATGGGGAGGGTGCGGCCGTCGGGCAGCGTGACTTTCGTGCGAAACGGAATCGAGTCGGTGGGCATCAGAGGAACGGATCCGTGAACGGTACGTGCTGAATGGTCGCAATCAACTAAAATCGGTCACTCTCGCGTCGGTATCCAACCCGGCGCCCCAAAGCAGAGTTACGCCTATGTACGCGATCGTTGACGTAAAAGACAAGCAATTCAAGGTCCGTGAGGACGACACCCTCTACGTCCCCTACCATTCGTCGGCGGACGTCGACGACGAGCTGACGCTCGACCGCGTCCTGCTCGTCTCGGATGGGGACGGCGAGGTCACCCTCGGAACCCCCTCGGTGGACGGCGCGTCGGTGCACGCCCGGGTCGTCGATCAGGTAAAGGGCGACAAGGTGATCGTGTTCAAGAAGAAACGGCGCAAGCGGTACCGCGTTAAGCGTGGACACCGGCAGCAGTACACGCAGATCAAGATTGAATCGCTCGACGTGAACGGCGCGGCGTCGGAGACGCCCTCGTCCGAGGACACGGATGGGGAGACGTCGGACGAGGACTCCGCGGACGCGTAGTCTCTGCTGCTCCCACTCGCACTCCTGCGAATTGACCCCGCGAGGTTATTATGGCCCACAAAAAAGCCATGGGCTCGACCCAGAACGGTCGAGACTCCAATCCGAAATATCTTGGCGTGAAAGCCTACGGCGGCGAGTTCGTCGAAGCCGGCAACATCATCGTGCGACAGCGTGGCACCAAGTTCCACCCCGGCCATAATGTCGGCCGTGGCGGCGACGACACCCTGTTCGCGAAGGGAACCGGCACGGTCCAGTTCTCCCGTAGCGGCGACCGGAAGTACGTGCACGTGGTTCCGGACGAGGCGTAGGCCCCGCCTTCCACTTATCAAATACGCAAGGCTCCTCTCGCCTCGCTGGCGGCAGGAGCTTTTTGCGTTTCTCTCCCCAGTGTCGCGTCTGGTATGCCCTCTCCCCCCCTCCGCTCCCACTACCGGTTCCCCGACCCGTCGGACGCGGTCGAGCTTCGCGCCTTCACCCACGGCCTCCAGCCCGCGTCCGTCCCCGCGATGATGGAGCGGTTCACCGAGGATTGGCGGCAGCGCGGCGTCGACGCCTGGAACGAGGTGCCCAACCACTGGCGGCCTGAGAGCGACGACACCGTCGGCTGGTGGACCCTCCCCACCTACCTTGGGGACGAGTTCATTGCGCCCCTCCTCGGCGCCCCCGCAGGCACCTGCATCTGGCAGCCCAGCGTGCACTGGACCGTGCAGTGCCTCCTCTCCACCCCGGAGGTGCAGGCCCGCGGATCGACCGTCGTCCTCCCCGACACCGCCTTCCCCTCCGTGCTCCACAGCGCGCAGAACTGGGAGGAACTGCAGGACCTAACCCCGGACATCGTTTCGGGCCCTGATGCCCGCCGCGTCGACCGGGAGGCGCTCCTGGACCGCATCGGCCCGGACACCGCCCTCGTCGCCGTCAGCCACGTCGGGTTTACCACCGGCGCCCGCCTCCCCTCCGCCTTCCTCCGCCGGCTGGCCGACCGCGCCCACCAGCACGACGCGCTCCTTCTGGTCGACGGGTACCACGCCGCCGGGTCGATGCCCGTGGACGTCCGCGACCTCGACTGCGACGTGTACGTGGGCGGGCTGCTCAAAGAAGGCTCGGGCTCGGCCGGCAACGCCTTCCTCTACGTTCGGGACGGGCTGGAGCTGACGCCCCGCCTGACGGGCTGGTTTGGGGACGCCGCCCCGTTCGAATTTCGTCGCGAACCCGAACCACACCCCGACGTGCGTCGTCGGTTTCTCGGGGGCACCACCCCCGTCGCGGCCATGTACCACGCAGTCGAAGGGGTGCGCCTGCTGCTCGACTGTGGCCTGGACGCCGTCCGCGAGCATTCCCTGGCCCTGACCCAGCGGGCCCTTGCGCGGGCCGACGACGCCGGCCTCTCCCTCCGCTCCCCGCGCCCCCCGGCAGCCCGCAGCGCCATGGTCCTGCTGGAGATTCCGGACGCGGAGCGCATGACGAGATACCTGAAGACCCGGCACGTCTATACCGACAGTCGCCGAAACGAGGTTGTACGCATGGCGCCCTTCCTCTGGAACACCCAGGACGAGGTCGACCGCGCCTTCGACGCGATCGAGAACGGTCTGCACGAGAAGACCTATCGGTCCCACACGCCCCCTGACACGGGCCCTGTCACGTAGCCGACCCGGCCTGGTGCTCGTCCGGTTGGGCCTCCGGCTCCTGCGTCTGCCGCCCCGTTCGGGGGTCCAGCTGAAAGAACGCCACCAGCGCCTCAAACAGATCCTCGTGCCGGTCCGCCATGCGGTGCGGTTGTTCGAAGAAGACTTCAACCGCCACGGCAAAAAACTCCGACGGCGCCTCGGCCGCGTACGGGCGGAGAATCGACTGCCCCCGGCGCACGCGCTTCATTTCCGTCCGGACGAGCGCCTGCCACTTGCCCGCCGACTCGGGAGCCACGAGCGACGGCACGCCGTCTGCCCCCTCATTGTCGAAGTCGAAGAGGTGGGCGAGCTCGTGGAGCACCACGTTGTCGCCGTCGTCCGGGCGGGCCCAGCTGTGTTCGGCCGACGCGGCCGTGAGAATGATGGGGCCCTGCTGGTGCGCCATGCCATCGTAGGCCGCCCCCGGCCCTCCGCCGTAGTACTCGTCGTCGAACCGGTCCGGGTAGAAGAGCACCGAGCGGCTGCCGGGCAGCTCCCAGTCCGGGCGCCCGTGAAGCAGCGTCGCAATGCCGGCCGCCACGCTGAGGCGCAACGCGTCTGTGGCTTCTACCCCCTGCACGCCCTCAAACGAGTATTCGTCCATCGCAAACTGCAGATCCCGCTCAAACCGACGCGCCGCATCATTGTCGAGTCGGCTGTACAGCGGAACGTGAGACTGCAGCCACGAGCGCCAATGGGGGGGGATTGGGCGCCGGGCCACCCGCCAGCGACGCAGCGCCCCTCGCAGTCCCCACAGCAGAATGCCCCCGGCCGGCACCAGGCCGCCCCACGCGCCGGTCGTCGGCCACACCTGCGCCCCCATCACGCTGACCCCGCCCCCAATCACGACGGCCAGGACCGTCGTCGTAAAAACCGTGGATCGGCGAACGATGCGCATGGAGGACCGTCTTGCCTTTGGGTCAAGAACCCTGAGAACACCCGGAAGGAGAGGAACGAACACCGGGCGGGCATGTGCCACACCTGCCGCTCGAACCAATCGTTGGCGGACCGATGTAATACCGAAGGTTCAACCTGCCACCGCAGGTACAAGCGGTGCATACACATTTATTCTTGACAACGAATCTGACGCGGACTTATGGGTGCGATGAACACACTCCGGGAAAATACCGGAGTAATCCTCTGGATTCTGGTGCTTTCGTTTGGCGTGATCTGGACGCTGCAGGACTCGGAGGTCTTCGATGCGGTGAACCAGCCCAGCCAGAACGTGGCCACCGTTAACGGGCAGGCCATCTCAAACCAGGAGTTCCAGAATGCTGTCCAGCAGCAGCGTCGCCGCGTCCAGCAACAGATGGACGGGCAGATTACCGCCCAGATGGAGGAGAAAATCCGTCAGCAGGCCTATAACCAGCTGATCAATAGCCAGCTCCTTGAGATGGAGATGCAGCGGTTGGGCATCTCCGTGACGGACGCCGAGGTGGAACAGATGGTCTTCGGCGAGAACCCGCACCCGGTCATCCGGCAGCAGTTTGCCGACTCCTCCGGGCAAATCAACTACCAGCAGCTCCAAAGCATGGCCCAGAATCCGCAGGCCGAAGCCCAGTGGATTCAGCTTGAACAGTTTCTCCGGGAGCAACGGCGGCAACAGAAAATGACCTCGCTCGTGCAGTCGACGGTCTTTGTCTCCGACAAGGACATCGAGCGCTACCACTGGCGTCAGAACGTGCAGGCCAACGTGGAATACACCGCCCTGCGGTACGCCTCCGTTCCGTCCGATTCCATCAGCGTCTCCGAGTCCGACCTCCGCGACTACTACGACAACAACCGGGACGACTTTCAGCGGGAGAAAACCGTTTCGCTCAATTACGTCTCCCTCCCGAAAACCCCGACGGCGGAGGACAGCGCGGCGGTGGTGAACGACCTTGAGGGGCTCCGCGAGAGCTTTGCGAACGCCGAGGACGACTCGCTCTTCCTCGCGGAAAACGCCTCGGCCCGTTCCTACAGCGCGGACTACCAGACGCCCGACCAAATGCCCTCCGCGGTTGCGCAGGCCGTGTACGAGTCGCCCGAGCCGGGGCGGATGGCCGGGCCGGTGTTCGGCGACGGCCAGGCCCACCTCGTGAAGATCCGCGACGTCGAGCCCGCCGGGGAGACCTTTGTGCGGGCCCGTCACATTCTGCTGGAGAGTGAGCAGGAGGCCCCGGAACTCGCGGATCGACTCGCGAGCCTCCGCGACAGCATCGCCAGCGGAACCGTGCCGTTTGCCCGGGCCGCTCGCCACCACTCCGACGGCCCGTCGGCGTCGGACGGGGGGGCGCTGGGATGGTTCGGGCGCGGACAGATGGCCGATGCCTTTGAGGAGGCCGCGTTCAACGCCGCCCCCGGCGACCTCGTGGGCCCGGTGCGCTCAGAGTTTGGCTATCATCTCATCCAGGTCCAGAACCGGACCAACCAGGCAGCCCAAATTGCGGACCTCGCTTTTCAGGTCACGCCCAGCCGCGCGACGCTCACCGACAAAGAAAATACGCTCGACGATTTGGCGTTTTACGCCTCCGAGGACGGCAATTTTCAGGAGGAGGCCCAGCGCCGGGACCTCTCGGTGGAGCAGGTGCAGGCCGAGGCCACGCAGTCGACCATCCCCGGCCTCGGGCAGGGGCCCGCCCTCACCAACTTCCTGGAGTCCGCCGAAGAGGGGGACATAAGTGAGGTCATCGAGCTTGACGACCGCTTCGTCGTGGCGAAGGCGACGAGCGTGCAGCCGGAGGGCTACCGCTCCTTTGAGGAGGTGAAGGCCGAGATCCGCCCGCAGGTGGAGCTGCAGAAAAAGAAAGAGATTCAGCTGCGCCGCATGCGGCAGGCACTCAACCAAACGGACTTCCAGGACCTGCCGCAGGCCCTCGGCACGGAGCTCCGCACCCAGTCGGGCGTGACCTTCTCGACCGAATCGGCCCCCGGCATCGGCCGCGACCCGACCTTCGCCGGCACGGTCTTCGGGCTGGACGAAGGCGAACAGTCGGGCGTCGTGGACGGTGAAAATGCGGCCTTCGTGGTGCGCGTGACGGACCTTCAGGAGCCGTCCGCCCTCACGGATGCTGAGCGCCAGAAAATCCGTCAGACGCTCCTCCAGCAGCGGCGCCGCCAGGTCTCCTCGCAGTGGATTGCCGCCCTGAAGGAGGATGCCCGGATTGAGGACAATCGAGGGCAGTTTCAGTAGTCGGTCCTAGTGTTGTGTCAACCCTCAAGGTTGTGTTTGTCCTCCCGGCCAAGCCCCGAGGGCGTTCGGGGCGCCGAGCCGGGATCGATCCGGCCAACTCAATGGGGCT
>NCRB01000091.1 GCA_002894665.1 Salinivenus iranica | reverse complement strand
CCGCCCATCGTGTTCTTTTTCCGAACCCCCCACCCGGTCCCATGAGCGGTCCCCGATGTACGTTTGCCTTCCTCCTTTTCGCGTGTGTCTCCCTCGTTGCGCTTCCGCAGGCCCAGGCCCAGACGACCGGCGCCGTGACCGGCACGGTGGTCGACGAGGAGGGCAGCCCGCTGCCCGGCGCGAACGTCACAATTGCCGGCACCCAGCAGGGCACCAGTACCAATGCCGACGGGCAGTACACGCTCGAGAGGCTGGAGGCGGGCGACTACACGCTTCGAGCCTCCTTCGTCGGGTATCGGCCCCAGGAAGAAGAGATCACCGTGGCGGCCGGGGAGACGGTGGAGGTGAAGTTTGTCCTCTCCGCGGACGTGGCCCAGCTCGACGAGATGGTCGTGGTTGGGTACGGTGAGCAGGAGCGCGAGGACCTGACCGGGTCGATCTCAAGCGTGGAGGGCGAGAGCATCAGCAAGGTGACCACCTCCTCGGTCTCCCAGGCCCTGCAGGGCAAGGTGTCCGGCGTGCAGGTGACGCCCAGCTCCGGGGCGCCCGGCGCGGGGGCGCAGATCCGGATTCGGGGCGTCGGCACCCTCAATAACACCTCGCCCCTCTACGTGGTGGACGGGATGCTGACGAACGACATCTCGTTTCTCAACTCCGGCGACATCGAGTCCGTCGAGGTACTCAAGGACGCCTCGGCGACGGCGATTTACGGGTCGCGGGGCGCCAACGGCGTCATCATCATTACCACGAAGAAGGGGCAGGCGGGCGAAGGCACGACCTTCAGCGCCGATGTGTCCCACGGATGGCAGGAGGTCATGAGCCCGATTGACCTGACGAACGCCCGGCAGTACGCCACGCTGGCGAACGAACTGCGGGAGAATCAGGGCCAGTCGCCGGCCTTCGACAATCCCGACCAGTTCGGGGAGGGCACCGACTGGCAGGAGCAGGTCTACCGCACGGCCCCGACCCAGGACGTGCAGGTGTCCGCCCGGGGCGGGACCGAGGACGTCACGTACAACTTTAGCGGCAACTTCCTTCGGGAGGACGGCACCCTGGAGAAGTCGGATTTCCAGCGGGCGTCCTTCCGGACCAACAACACGTACCAGCTGACCGAGGACGTTGAGCTCGGGCACAACCTGGCCTTTACGTACCGCACGGGCACGAACGGGCCCGGCGTGGTGGGGTCCGCCTACCGGGCCGACCCCACGGTGCCGCCCCGCAACGACGAGGGCGAGTTTAGCGACGCCGGTGCGCGGGCGTCGGCCGGCAACCCGGCGGCCACGATTTTTTACACCCGCAACACGTACTCCGGCCGGCGCTTCGTCGGCAACCTGTACGGCGAGTACTCCTTCCTCGACCACTTCACGTTCGAGTCGAGCCTGGGCCTGGACCTCGACAACCAGGAGACGCGCAATTTTAATCCGGAGTTTGCCGTCTCGTCGGCCCAGCGCAACGACCAGAGCTCCGTGTCGGTCAACACGGTGGAGGAGAACAGCTGGCTCTGGGAAAACACCCTGAGCTACAGCCAGACCATCGACAACCACTCGATTGACGTGGTGGCGGGCGTCACGGCCCAGGAGTTTCAGAACGAGACCCTGGGCGGCAGCCGCGTCAACGTGATCGGGGAGGACGAGAGCCTCTGGTACCTGAGCGCCGGGCAGGAGGACGGCCAGACCAACTTCAACTCGGCCTACGATTGGAGCATGCTCTCGGGGCTCATGCGGGCCAACTACGCGTACCAGGACCGCTACCTCGTCACCGCCTCCCTGCGGGCGGACGGCTCCTCGCGCTTCGGGGAGGACAACCGCTACGGCTACTTCCCGTCGGTCGCGCTCGGGTGGCGCCTCTCCGAGGAGGCCTTTCTGGAGGACGTGGGCGTGATCAGCAACCTGAAGCTGCGCGGCAGCTGGGGCAAGATCGGCAACGACAAGATCAACGCCTACCCCAGCGTGGCGAGCGTGACCACGAACCTGAACGCCGTCTTTGGGTCTCAGGAGAGCCTGGCGTTCGGGGCGACGCTCACCGAGCTGGCCAACCCGCAGATCCAGTGGGAGGAGACGACCCAGAGCAACATCGGGCTCAACCTGGGCCTCTTCGACGGGCAGCTCACCGCCGAGATGGACTACTACAACCGAACGACGAGCGGCATTCTCGTGCGCGTCCCGATTCCGGACTACGTGGGCGTCGGCACCCAGCCGTTCGTCAATGCCGCCGAGGTCGTCAACTCGGGCCTGGAGGCGCAGGTGACCCTCTCGCAGAGCCACGGCGACTTCTCGTATCAGGTGAGCGTGAACGGATCCACCACCAACAACGAGGTGCAGTCCCTCGGCTCCGGCAAGGAGGAAATCTTTGGCGGCGGCCTGGCCAATGAGATTGCCTTTACGACCAAGACGGAGCCGGGGCGGGCCATCGGCTCGTTCTACGGCTACAAGGTGAACGGCATTTACCAGACGCAAGAGGAGATTGAAAGCTCGGCCTCCATGCCGGGCGTCGAGCCGGGCGACCTGAACTTTGCCGACGTGGACGGCGACGGCGACATCGACGGCGACGACCGCACCTACATCGGCTCCCCGATCCCGGACCTCACCTACGGCCTCAACCTGAGCGCGAGCTACAAGGGGGTTGACGTCTCGGCCACGATCAACGGGGAGATGGGCGCGCAGATTTTCAACGCCAAGAAGTCCGAGCGCTTCGGCATCGAGAACTTCGAGACGTCGTACCTCGACCGCTGGACGGGGCCGGGCAGCACCAACTCCGAGCCCCGCATCGGCAACCCGGGCCACAACTGGTTCACCGCGTCCGAGTGGCTGGTGGAGGATGCCGACTATCTCAAGCTCCGCAATGTGCAGGTGGGCTACACGCTGCCCGAGGGCGTGAGCCAGTCGCTCAACCTGGACCAGCTCCGCCTCTACGCCAACGGGACGAATCTGGTCACCTTCACCGGGTACAGCGGGTACACGCCCGAAATTAGCGGCTCCTCGGTGATCTCCAGCTCCATCGACGACGGCATTTACCCAATTTCGCGCTCCTTCACCATGGGCGTCGACCTGACGTTCTAACTCCGCACCCTCGGCCCCCGCACCCTCCCTCCGAAAAATCAGGGTTTCCCCATGCGTTGTTCTCGTTCCTTTTCGCGCCGACTCGGCGTTCTCGCCCTTCTGTTCATCCTTGCCGGCGGCCTTGCGCTCGCCGGCTGCGACTTCCTCGAGAAGTCGCCGAAGGGCGAACTGACCTCCGACAACTTCTTCGAGGACCAGCAGAGTGCCGTTCAGGCCACCAATGCCACCTATAGCGTGCTCCGCGACTGGCAGGTGCACGTGTTCTCGTGGCTCGGCGTGACCGAGATTGCGTCCGACGACGCCACGAAGGGCAGTACGCCCTCCGACGCCAGCTTCCTCCTGGAGCTGCAAAACAAGACGTTTGGCCCAACCAACGGGGCGTTCGGCGGCACGTGGGCCGGCTACTACACCGGCGTGTACCGGGCCAACGTGGCGATCCAGAACATTCCCTCGGTCGACATGGAGGCGGGCCTTCAGGAGCGGCTCATGGGCGAAAACAAGTTCCTGCGGGCGTACTACTACTTCTTCCTCGTGCGGGCCTACGGCGGCGTGCCGAAGATTACGGCGCCCCTGAAGTCGGATGAGTTCGAGCAGCCGCGGGCGCCGCGCGACTCCATCTACGCCCTGATTGAGCGGGACCTCACCGACGCCATCGACGCGCTCCCGCCCCGCTCGGCCTACGGAGGGAGCGAGACGGGCCGGGCCACGCAGGGCGCCGCCGAGGGCCTGTTGGCCAAGGTGCACCTCTTTCAGGAGGAGTACGATGAGGCCCTGGCCCACGCCGAAAATGTCATCACGTCCAACGAATACGCCCTCCTCGACGACTACTGGACGATCTTCCGGCCCGAGGGCGAGCACTCCTCCGGGTCGCTGTTTGAGGTGGGCGCCGTGGCGCGCGAGTCCGGGGCGGAGGGCTCCAGCCAGTACGCCCAGGTGCAGGGCGTGCGGGGCAGTGCCAACAACGGCTGGGGCTTCAACCAGCCGTCGCCCGACCTGGAGGCGTCCTACGAGCCGGGCGACCCGCGCCACCAGGCCACCATCCTGCACCCCTGGGAGACGCTGCCCGACGGCTCGGGCGTCGTGGCGGAGGTGAACCCGAACATGACGAACCAGCGGTACAACGAGAAGGTGCAGCCGGCGGTGGACGCCCCGGGCGGCTCGGGCAATAACACCGTGAACATCCGCCGCCTGCGCTACGCCGACGTGCTCCTGATTGCGGCCGAGGCGGCGTACGAGACGGGCGACGAGGCCACGGCCCGCCAGTACCTGAACGACGTGCGGGAACGGGCACGGGAGGGACGCTCGGTGACGCTGGGCCTCCAGCCCGAGACCATGTCGGAGCCGCTGGCCGAAACCTTGGGCCTGGCCGGCAGCGCGCCCCACGTCTTCGTGCGGTACGCGGACGAGGAGGGCCCTGCGGCGCAGGCCGGGCTCCAAAGCTTTGCCTACTCGGAAGAGCCTGTCCTCGTCGAGAACGTGGACGTGCTGGAGTCCGTCGACGGCACCGAGGTGACGACTCGCGAGGAGTACCGGACGGCCCTCTCGGGCGTCTCGGCCGGCGAGTCGGTGCCCGTGGAGATTACCCGGGTGCAGCAGGAGGAGAGCGGCGGCAGCATCACGACGACCACCCGGTCGATGTCGATGACCGTCCCGGCCGAGGAGCTGCTGCCGGACGTGACGGCCGGCGGGCAGGCCCTCCTGGAGGCCATCTGGGCCGAGCGCCGCGCCGAACTGGCGATGGAGCAGCACCGCTACTTCGACCTCATCCGGCAGGGCCGCGCCGCGGAGGAACTGGACGGCTTCCAGTCGAAGCACACGGTCTACCCGATCCCGCAGAGCGAGATTGACCTGAGCGGCGGCGCGATGGACCAGAACGACGGGTATTAGACGACCGATGAGCCTCGGGTCCCCAGGCAGTCGCCTCTCGGCGCCCGCGCCCCGGTCTGGGGCCGGGCCCGAGACGCAACGACCGGACCCCCACCAAGAAATCGGGCGTGTGCGCCCGGAAACGCAACGTTCACAACCGTGGTGAACCGCATGACGCGCCCTGCTCTTTTTCTGCTCGCCTGCCTGGGGACCCTCGGCCTGCTCACGGCCTGTTCGTCGGACCCGGGCGCCACGGCCGACGCGCCGCCCGCCGACACGACGGTCGCGACGGGGCCGTTCCTCGACACGGTGCAGGCCCGCACGTTCGACTTTTTCTGGGAGACGACGAACGCCGAGAACGGGCTGGCGCCCGACCGCTGGCCCGACCCGCCGTTTGCGAGCGTGGCGGCCGTCGGCTACGCCCTTACGGCCTACCCGATTGGCGTGGAGCGGGGTTACATCACCCGCGAGCAGGCGCGGGAGCGCACCCTCACCACGCTGGAGTTCTTCTGGGAGGCCCCGCAGGGCGCCGCGGCAAAGGGCATGACGGGGCGCTGGGGCTTTTTCTATCACTTCGTCGACCTGGAGACCGGCGAGCGGCACCAGCAGACCGAGCTCTCCACGATCGACACGGCGCTCTTCCTGATGGGTGCCCTCACGGCGCAGCAGTACTTTGACGGCGACGGCGAGGCGGAGGCCCAGATCCGGGCGCTGGCCGACTCGCTCTACCGCCGCGTGGAGTGGGACCGCATGCAGCTCCCCGACGGCACCATCAGCATGGGGTGGAAACCGAGCGAGGGCCGCTTCGACTACGGCTACGAGGGCTACGACGAGGCGATGCTGCTCTACGTGCTGGGGCTCGGCTCGCCCACGCACCCGGTCGGCGAAGAGGTGTGGCCCGCCTTTACGAGCACGTACGACTGGGCCTCGTTCTACGGCTACGAGCACGTCAACTTCGCCCCGCTCTTTGGCCACCAGTACTCGCACATCTGGATTGACTTCCGCGACATCCAGGACGCCTATATGCGCGAGAAGGGCATCGACTACTTCGAAAACTCGCGCCGCGCCACCCTCGCCCAGCGGGCCTACGCCATCGACAACCCCGACGGCTTTGCCGGCTACGGGGAGAACATCTGGGGCCTGACCGCCTCCGACGGCCCGGGCAACACCACGGTCACGGTGAACGGGCAGGAGCGGGAGTTCCGGGGCTACTGGGCCCGCGGGGCGGCCGAGGGCGACCTCCGCGACGACGGCACGATCGCCCCCACGGCGGTGGGCGGCTCCGTGCCCTTCGCCCCCGACACCACGATTGCGGCCCTCAAGACGATGCGGGCCCGCTACGGCGATCGCCTCTTTGGGGAGTACGGCTTCTACGACGCCTTCAACCCAACGTACAGCCTCGACGAACCGCCGCCCGACGGCGGCCAGACGACGCCCCAGGGCTGGTTCGAAACCGAGTACCTCGGCATCGACCAGGGGCCCATCCTCACAATGATCGAAAATCACCGCACGGGCCTCATCTGGTCGCTCATGCGGGAGAACCCGCACGTGGTGCGCGGCCTCTGCCGGGCTGGCTTCTCCGGCGGGTGGATGGAGGGGCAGTGTGACTGATGGGGCTTGCCCAATGCCGTTCGCCGTGACGCGGCGATCGCTGCTCTGGGGCACGTTTTGTCTTTCGTCTTCCCTTTCTCGTCTGCCCGTTCTATGTCCTCATCCTCCGAGTCCGCGTTCGATCCCAGTCGCCGCCAGTTTCTGCGCCGGATGGCCGGGACCGGGGCGGCCCTGAGTCTGCCGTTCACGCTGGGTAGCACGCCGTCCACGGCCGAGGAAGTCCGCATCGAGGGGCGCGTGCAGGCCCGCGGGGAGGGCCTCGGCGGCGTCCCGGTGACCGACGGGCGCCGCATCGTGGACACGGCGGCGGACGGGTCGTTTGCGCTCCGATCCAGCACGCGGCAGCCGTTCGTGTACCTCTCGGTCCCGTCCGGCTATCGCCTGCCGACGCGCCCGACGGGCACGGCCCGGTTTTACCGGTCCATCGACCCCGACGAGGACGGCACCATGCAGGCGCAGTTCGACCTGGAGCCGCTTTCGCGCTCCGACGACGAGCACGCTTTCGTCTTCCTGGCCGACCCGCAGACGCAGAGCGAGGCGGACATGGAGCAGTTTCGGGCCGGGGTCGTGCCGGCCGTTCGGGACACAATTAACGACCTGGGCGACCGGCCCGTCTTTGGCGTCACCGGGGGAGACATCACGTTCGACAGCCCCGAGCTCTACCCGCAGTATGAGGCCGCCGTGCAGACCATGGGCGTCCCGTTTCTGCAGGTGCTGGGGAACCACGACATGGACTACGGCGCGCCCACCGACGACCGCTCCGCCGCCCCCTACCGCGAGCAGTTCGGTCCCACGTACTATTCGTTCGACCGCGGGGCCGTGCATTACGTCGTGCTCGACGACGTCTTCTGGAACCAGAACGAGTACTTCGGCTACGTCGACGACGCGCAGCTGGCCTGGTTGGCCGCTGACCTGTCCCGCGTCTCCTCCGACCGCCCCGTGGTCGTCTTCCAGCACATCCCGGCCTACTCGACCCTCTCGATTCGGGAGGGGGACTCCCGCCCGGAAATCACCGAGTCGGTGACCAACCGGTCGGCCCTGTACGACCTGCTGGCGGACTACGACGCCCACCTCCTGTCGGGCCACACCCATGAGCACGAACACGTTCTGCGGGAGGGCGTCCACGAGCACATCCACGGGGCCGCCTGTGGGGCGTGGTGGACGGCCGACCTCTGCATGGACGGAACGCCTCGCGGCTTTGGGGTTTACGAGGTGGACGGCACCGACCTGCGGTGGCGGTACCAGGCCGCCGGGCGCGACGCCGACCACCAGCTCCGCGTCTTCGAACGGGGCGCCGACGACACGGCCCCCGACGAGTTCGTGGCGAACGTGTGGGACTGGGACCCCCAGTGGACCGTGACCTGGTCCGAGGACGGGGTGCGCCGCGGCCGCATGGCCCGCCGCGTGGGCCGCGACCCGCGGGCCGTCGAGCTCTTCGAGGGCGACCAGCCCGACCGCTTCCCCTGGATTCAGCCGGCGCGCACCGGGCACCTCTTCTACGCGCCCGTCGCGCCCGATCACGGGCGCCTCCGCGTAGAGGCCACCGACCGCTTTGGCCGGACCTACACCGCCGCCCTGGACGCCCCGAACGAGACCTCCGGCAACTGACCCCTCCGTTGCACCCGCCCTTCCGATTGCCGACTTTCCGTATGCTGTTCCCCTTTTTGTTTTCGTCCCGTCGCCGTCCGCTGCGTGCCCTGGGGGTCGCGCTCCTGCTCACGATCGTCCTGGGCGCCGCGGGACCCCTCGCCGCCGTCGCCCAACCGGCCGCGTCGCCGTCCCGCGCCGTGGCCCTCGCCGAGGAGGTGGACGGCCGCACCGCGTTCGTCGATTCGCTCCTCTCGCTCATGACGCTGGAGGAGAAGCTCGGCCAGCTGGCGCAGTACCCCAGCCAGTGGAGCGACACCGGGCCCAGCGTGGCCGCCGGACGCCAGGAAGACGTGCGGGCCGGACGCGTCGGGTCCTTCCTGAGCCTCTACGGCGCGGAGGCCACGCGGGAGATGCAGGAGATTGCCGTCGAGGAGTCGCGCCTCGGCATTCCGCTGCTGTTTGCGTACGACGTGGTGCACGGCTACCGCACGATCTTTCCGATTCCGCTGGGCGAGGCGAGCAGCTTCAACGTCACCCTCGCCCGGCGGACGGCCCGGGCCGCCACCCGCGAGGCCACCGCCGGCGGCGTGCACTGGACCTTCGCCCCGATGGTTGACCTGAGCCGCGAGCCGCGCTGGGGGCGCGTGATGGAGGGGGCGGGCGAGGACCCCTACCTGAACAGCGTCCTGGCCCGGGCGCGGGTCGAGGGCTTTCAGTCGGAGGCCCTGGCGGCCGACACGACCGTAATGGCCACGGCCAAGCACTTCGTGGGGTACGGCGCCCCCCAGGCCGGGCGCGACTACCACACGGTGGACATTTCGGAGCGCACGCTGCACGAGATTTTTCTGCCGCCCTTCCACGCGGCGCTCGACGCGGGGGCCCGGAGCGTCATGCCCGGCTTTAACGAAATCGGCGGCGTGCCCATGCACGCCCACGACGGCCTCATCGACGGCCTCCTGCGCACCGACTGGGGCTGGGACGGCGTCATCGTGAGCGACTACACCGCCGTCTGGGAGCTCAGACAGCACGGCATCGCGGGGTCGGACCTCTCCGCCGGCGTGCAGGCCCTGGAGGCGGGCGTCGATGTCGACATGGTGAGCGGCATCTACGGGGACACGCTGGACGCCGCCGTGCGCAGCGGGCGGCTCTACGAGGAGGAGGTGAACGAGGCCGTCCGCCGCGTCCTTCGCGCCAAGTGGGACCTCGGGCTCTTTGAGGACCCCTACCGCTACGGGAGCGAGGCGCGGGAGGAGGAGGTGATCCTGTCGGACGAACACCGCGAGCTGGCCCGCACCGCGGCCCACCAGTCAATGGTCCTCCTCAAAAACGAAGGCGACGTGCTGCCGCTCGGCGACGACGTCGAGTCGGTGGCCGTGATCGGCCCCCTGGCCGATGACAATCGGTCGATCCTGGGCGAGTGGGCGGCCTCCGGCCGGGCCGAGGACGCCGTCTCGCTCCTGGAGGGCCTGCGCCAGCGCGACGTAGACGTGGACTACGTGCCCGGCCTGCCCGACGTCAAGAGCACCGACACGTCGAACGTGTCCGACGCCGTGGCCGCCGCCCGGGACGCCGACGCGGCCGTCCTGGTGCTTGGCGAGGAGTACAACATGAGCGGCGAGGCCGCCAGCCGCACCTCCATCGACCTGCCGGGTGCCCAGCAGGCGCTGGCCGAGGCCGTGGCCGCGTCGGGCACGCCCACCGCCGCCGTCCTCCTGAACGGCCGCCCCCTCGCGCTCTCGGGGCTCGACGCCACGGTGCCCGCCATCCTGGAGGCGTGGTACCCCGGCACGGAGGCCGGGCCCGCCGTGGCCGACGTGCTCTTTGGCGACGTGACCCCGAGCGGCAAGCTGCCGATGACCTTTCCCCGCACGACCGGGCAGATTCCCATCTTCTACAACGAGAAAAACACGGGCCGCCCGCCGGTGGAGGGCCAGGACTACAAATCGACGTACTTCGACACGCCCTGGACGCCGCTCTACCCGTTCGGCCACGGGCTCAGCTACACGAGCTTCTCGTACAGCGCGCCCCGCGTGGCGTCCGAGTCGGTGACGGTGAACGACACGGTGCGCGTGGCGGTGGACCTCACGAACACGGGCGACCGGCGGGGGACGGAGGTCGCGCAGCTCTACGTGGAGGACTCGGTCGCGAGCGTCACGCCTCGCGTCAAGACCCTGCGGGAGACGAGGCGCGTCACGCTGGCGCCGGGCGAGACCCGCACGGTGCGGTTTGCCCTCACGATGGACGACCTCGCCTTCTTCGGCCCGCGGATGCGGCGCATCGTGGAGCCGGGGCTCTTTCGGGTGCACGTGGGCACGAGCTCGGCGGACGTGCAGACGACGACGTTCCGCCTCACGGGACCCACGACCGAGGTGCCGCTGGAGTCGCTTCCTCGTTTCTAACGAGGAGGGCCGGTCTCTCCAGAAGGGGGCGACAGGGGGGAGGAGTGAAGAAAGAGGTCTGACCCGTTCTACTCCCCCGAGCACCCGTTGCCGTATTGGGGAGAACGCGGGTCGGGCGTCTGAAACTCGCCCCTTCAGGTGGGAGAAGCGGTTGCCAGGCGGACCCTTCTCCTTGAACGAAGTGAATACGAACAAGAGCAACCTTCAAACTTGCGGGCGCCCCACCGCTGTGAAAAACTACGGGTGTCCGACCCCTATGAGCCGCCGGTTCAGGCAAGTCATTCGAGGAAAGCACGAACGACGGGCATACGACGGCGTACGCGGGGTCTAGTGTTGTGTCAAACCTCAAGGTTGTGGTTGTCCTCCCGGCCAAGCCCCGAGGGCGTTCGGGGCGCCGAGCCGGGATCGATCCGGCCAACTCAATGGG
>NCRB01000010.1 GCA_002894665.1 Salinivenus iranica | reverse complement strand
CCCATGTCCCCGCCCCCGAACAGACGGCCGAGGCCCGCCCGGAGTCGCGTCCAGGCCGACGCGCAGGCACCGGTGAGGGACGCGCGGAGGGCCGCCCCCGTCATCATCATGCGCTCGCGGCGCCACACGAAGGTGCCGTACAGCTCCTCGGCGACCTCTTCTTCCGACATGGACGGCGACAGATGAAGCGCTCGACGGACCCGTCGGGCGACTTGTCGCTCCCGCTCGGACAGCGAATGGGAGGGGTCGAAGTGCGGTGTGGGCGTCGGCATCGGGATCGGTTGGCAGTGCGAGTGGGGGCCGTACGCTGTCAGCGTCTGCTTTGCTTCCGAACGGGGTCGGGGTGCCGTTCGGGTTCCCGAAGCGTTCGGTCCGTGGCAGGAGCAGGTATTGGCGATTGGTTACGGTTCGCCCGGGACACGAAGGTGCCGCGGGGGTTTTGTAAAAGGCAAATATCTCCCTCTCAACTGCTCCCCGACGCGCCCTATAGCCGCCGACCGCAAAGCCCTTCTCCCCCGCCTCCATGCCAGGCCCGGCACGGTCGACGAGGTCCGCCCCTTTCTCGAAGACGCCCCTCCGCGTGCCGAGGACGAGGACAAGACCATCGCCTGGTACGCCCTTCAGATCAACGATACCACGTTCGGCATCTTCGACACGTTTGCGGGCGAGGAGGGACGCCAGCCCCCCTCGACGGCGAGATTGCCACGGAACTGCTGGCACAGGCCGACGAGTTGCTACAGGCGCCGCCTCAGATTGAGGAGATTGAGATGCTGGCCGCGAAATAGTCGCACCGCCCCCCCGCCCCCCATGTCCGTCCCCTTGGCCGTGATTGGCCGGAAGTTCTCGGAGCCGGTGACCGGCTCGAATAGACGCCCGATCGACCTTTCGGACCGCGTCCTTCCTCGTTCCCTCGACGAGCCCTCGGCCAAGCGCCTCCTCGACGCCGTGGAGCGGGCCGTCCGTGAAATGCGGATTCGACAGCGGAGTGCCCCGATGAGCACGACCGCCCCCCTCCGGCTCGGCCTCATCTTGCCCCGCAGCGTAGACACCGCCGACCTTGATCTGCAGTCGGTTGACTTTGACTCGGCGGACGACCGGTCGGAGGTGCTGGACGCCCTCCGCTCGCTGGAGGGCCGCTTCCTGTCAGGGTGACCCCCTGTCTGCCTCAGACGGATGCGAGGCGGTGAAGCTCCGTCCAGAAGTCCGGAAACGACACGCGGGCGCACTCGGCATCGGTGATGGTCGTCGCCCCGTGTGCCACGAGGCCCGCGACCCCCATCGACATGGCGATCCGGTGGTCGTCGAAGCTCTTGACGGATCCGCCCAACAGGTTGGGCCCGTTGCCCTCGATGGTGAGGCCATCCTCGCGCTCCTGCACCTCAACGCCGAGCGCCCGCAGGTTTTGCGCCATGGCGTGCAGGCGATCGGTCTCCTTCACCCGGAGCTCTTCGGCATCGCGGATTTCGGTGCGCCCCTCCGCGCAGGCGGCGGCGACGGACAGGACCGGAATCTCGTCGATGAGGTTCGGAATGAGGCGTCCCCCCACATCTACGCCCGAGAGGGCCGCCGTGCGCACCGTGATGTCGCCCACCGGCTCCGCCCCCAACACCCGCTCGTTCTCGATGGTGATGTCGGCCCCCATCCCGTCCAGGACGTCCAGGAGCGCCGTGCGCGAGGGGTTGAGGCCCACGTCGTTGAGCTGAAGCTCGCTGTTGGGCACGATCGAGCCCGCCACGAGGAAGAAGGACGCCCCGGAGAAGTCGCCCGGAACGGTCCAGGTGGTTGCGGGCACGGTATGTCCGGAGTCCACGATCAGATGCCGTTCCCCGCCCAGTTCCTCCACCTTCAGCCCCAGCATGCGCTCGGTGTGGTCGCGGCAGGGCGTCGGCTCAATCACCACCGTGCGCCCCGTCGCGTAGAGCCCGGCGAGAAGGACGCAGGATTTGACCTGGGCCGAGGCCATCGGCAGCCGGTACTCGATGGGCTTGAGTCCCGACTGTGTGCCGCGGATGCGGATGGGCGCGCAGCCCTCTCGCAGTTCTACGCGGGCCCCCATGGCCTGCAGGGGATCGGCGATGCGCTCCATGGGACGCTGGCGCAACGACGCATCGCCCGTGAGTACGCTTCCGAACCGCTGCCCCGCCATGATGCCCGCAAGCAGGCGCATCGTAGTGCCCGAGTTGCCGCAATCCAGCGGCTCATCCGGCGGGCGGAGCTCGTCAAGGCCCTGTCCTTCGACTTCGAGCACCCCCTCGTCGGTTCGCCCCGCCGATATTCCGAGGGCCCGAACGCATTCGAGGGTAGACTGGGGATCGGCCGAGGTCGGAAAATTGTAAATCCGAGAGGTCCCTTCTCCCAGCGCCGAGAGCAGGGCCGACCGGTGGGAAATGGACTTGTCGGCGGGCAGCGACACGGTGCCGGTCAGGGACGAGGCCTGACGAATCGTCTGCATCATAGGAACGGCGGTACGAGAAAACGACGGATGCGCGGACCTTCATGGTAAGAATCAGCGCCCCAAGGATCGAACACCGCATAGCTCCTTTGAGGGGCAGGCGCACTCGCAAGCACGGCTCCGCTCCCCAGTGGGCGTCGCTCCGTTACCACAGCGGCGTCTCTTCCGTCGAGGACATCGGGAAGGTGTCGGTCATCGATCGGAGGAGCGACTGCTTCTGATCGTAGGGGAGGAAGGCGTAGCGGAAGCCGTTGAGCGCAATCTCTCGCATGTGACTCGGCTCCAGGTTGCAGTGCTGGTACACGCGCCACAGCTCCTCGGTAACCGAAGTGCGACTGAAGAGCCGATTGTCCGTGTTGACCGTCACCGGAATATTGGACTTCACGTACGTCTCGATGGGGTGGGCCTCCAGGCTGGGGACCGCCTGCGTGTGGACGTTGCTCGACGGGCAGATTTCGAGCGGGATGCGATGGTTGGCAAAGTACTGCATGAGTTCCGGGTCCTTGCGCAGCGAGATGCCGTGCCCAATGCGGTGGGCGCCACAGTAAAAGAGCGCCTGCCGAATGGAGTCGGGGCCCCACGCCTCCCCGGCGTGGATGGTGAGGTTGAGCAGGTTGTTGCGGGCGTGGTAGAAGGCGTGGAGGTGCCCCTTCGGTGGGTTGCCCGCTTCTCCGCCTGCCAGATCGAAGGCCACGATCCCCTCGTGCTTGTACTCCACTGCCAGCTCGGCCAGCCGCATCGACGCACTCTCGAACCGATCGCGCAGGCCGCACACAATCAGGGAGGTGGTGATGTCGAAGTCGCACTCGGCCTGGGTCAACCCATCGAGGACGGCATCGTTGGCCTCCTCCAGCGAGAGCCCGTCCTCCACGTGCAGGATCGGCGAGTAGCGCACCTCCAGGTACCGCACATTCTCCGCCGCATTGTCCTCGGCCAGTTCGTAGGCGGCGCGGCGCAGGGCATCGGTCGTTTGGAGGAGCGGAATCGTGTACTGGAACCACGCCAGGTACGCCTCCAGGGTATCGGAGCGCTCCACCTCGCGAAGCTCCTCGCGCAGGCCGTCTACGCTATCGGCCGGAAGCACGTCGCGCTTTCCCTCCTGGCGCGCCAGGTCCAGCATGGTCTCCAGGCGCATCGAGCCGTCGAGGTGACAGTGCAGTTCGGCCTTCGGCCACGACGCGATGTCGTCGCGGGTGAGGGCGGGCGAGTCGGAGGGCATGGGCGGATACGGGGTCGGTGCGACAACGTGCGCAGCGGGGGCGACCCGGCCGCAACGACCGGAGATCGCCTCAATCTTGCGTAGATTTTTCACCCCAACATTTCCCCCCGTCGGGCTGTTTCGGCCGACGTGTGCGCTCTCGATGAGACGCCGACGGTGCACGACCGAACGGAACCCCCGTCCGGTCCGCATCGTTTGGATTTTTCCTGAGGTTCCGCCCGTCGTGTCGCGGATCCCCGCGGCCCGTCGATGCGGGTGAGGCCTCCACGCGTTTTCCTCATTGTCCCCTCCCGGCCATGGGTACGCCCGGTCCCCTTGAACTTCTTCTTCTGTTTGCGGTCGTGCTGCTGATCTTCGGAGCCAAGCGCATCCCCGAAATTGCCCGCGGCATCGGCAAGGGCATTCGCGAGTTCAAGGATGCCACGAGCGAGATTTCGCGCGAGCTGGAGGCCGAAGGGCAGAACCGCCAGATCAACCAGCCGCAGGCCCCGCAGCAGGGCGCTCCCCAGGCGCGCCAGCCGCAGCAGGAGCCGGCGCCGCAGTCGTCCCCACCTGAGGGAGCGGAAGACGCCCAAGAGCAGCCGTCCAGAGGCCACGGCGACCGCGGCAGCACCGAGTAGCCTCTCGCCCCCGGGTCCGGGCACAGGCGGGGAGCAGTCGGACCTCTTCCTTACAGTTGCTCGTCCCACCACATCTGTGTAGCACGTGTCCGTCAGCACCGACTCTCCCACGTTCGCCGAGGCCCATCAGGCTCTTCAGTCCGGAGACACCAGTTGCGAAGAGCTGGTTTCGTCCTTTTTGGCCCGGATTGACGAGCACGACGACACGCTCAACGCCTTCACGACCGTTGACCGCGACGGGGCCCTGAACCATGCCCGCTACCTCGACAGCCAGCGGGAACGGGGCAACCCTCGCCCCCTCTCGGGCCTCGTCCTCGGCATCAAGGACAACATCTGCATCCGCGGGTACCCCGTGAGCTGTGGCTCGAAAATGCTGAAGGATTTCTCGTCGCTCTACGACGCGACGGTGATTGAGCGCCTGCGCGAGGCCGGGGCCATCTTTATCGGCAAAACGAACTGCGACGAGTTCGGCATGGGGTCGTCGAACGAGACCTCGCACTTCGGCCCCGTGCGCAACCCGCACGATCCGGAGCGCGTGCCGGGGGGTAGCTCCGGGGGCTCGGCCGCTGCGGTGGCCGCGGGCCTGTGCCACGCCGCCCTGGGCAGCGATACGGGCGGCTCGGTGCGCCAGCCGTCGGCCTTCTGCGGCACCGTCGGGCTCAAACCCACCTACGGGCGCGTTAGCCGCTCCGGGCTGGTGGCGTTCGCTTCCTCGCTCGATGTGATCGGCCCCATGACCAACAGCGTGGAGGACGCCGCCACGCTCCTGAACGTCATCGCCGGCGAGGACCCGAACGACTCCACCAGCGCGTCGGTCGACGTGCCGGACTACACGGACGCCCTCACCGGCACCGTGGAGGGGCTGAAGGTGGGCCTTCCCACAGAATACTTCGCCTCGGACGGCCTCGACCCCGACATCCGCGAGGTGGTCGAAGCGCAGGTCGACCGCCTGGCCGATGAGGGCGCCGAGGTCACCGAGGTCTCGCTGCCCCACACCGAATACGGCATCGCGACGTACTACCTCCTCGCCACGGCGGAGGCCTCCAGCAACCTCGCCCGCTACGACGGCATTCGCTACGGCTACCGCGCCGACCTGGAGGATGCAAAGGCTGAGCTTCGAGAACGCCGAACCGAACTGAAAGACGAGCTGGCCGCCGCCCGCACGCAGGGCAACGACGAGCGGGTCGCGGAACTCGAGGCCGAGCTCGACGACGAACAGAGCGCCCTCGACGCCCTCTACACCCGCACCCGCACCGAGGGCTTCGGCGACGAGGTGAAGCGCCGCATCATGCTGGGCACCTACGCCCTCTCCGCCGGCTACTACGATAAGTACTACGAAAAAGCCCAGCGCGCCCGCACCCTCATCCGGCACGACTTCGACCGCGCCTTCGAGACGGTCGACGTGCTCGTAACCCCCACCACGCCGACGCCCCCCTTCCGCCTCGGGGAAAAGACGGACGACCCCCTGGAGATGTACCTGAACGACATCTACACGGTCACGGCCAACCTGGCCGGCATCCCGGCCCTCTCGGTGCCCGTGGGGCCGCACCCGCAGACCCCCGACCTGCCCGTCGGCCTCCAGCTGCTGGGCCCGCACTTCGACGAGGCTACGCTGCTGCAGGTGGGCGACGTACTGACGAGCGAGGAATAGGCAAAGATCTTGCGCTTGCGGGCGCTGGACGATACCATCATTTTGCTGTGGCCGCCGGGCCTTCTGCCCGCCCCGGCCCGCTCCCGCTCCGCACGTGCTCACCCAACTCCCCTCGAACGCATGAGTATTCTCGTCGACGACGACACCCGCCTGGTGGTCCAGGGCTTCACCGGCTCGGAAGGCTCGTTTCACGCCGAACAGATGATTGAGTACGGCACGAACGTGGTGGCCGGCGTCACCCCCGGCAAGGGCGGGCAGACCCACCTCGACCGGCCCGTCTACAACACCGTGGCCGAGGCGGTGGAGAAGGAAAACGCCAACACGTCCATCATCTTCGTCCCCCCGCCCTTCGCCGCGGACGCCATCCAGGAGGCCGCCGACGCCGGGATTGAGGTCATCATGTGCATCACGGAGGGCATCCCGCAGGCCGACATGAAGCCGACGTACCACTACGTGCGCAAGCAGGGGGCGCACCTGATTGGCCCCAACTGCCCCGGGGCCATTACGCCGGGCGAGGCCAAGGTCGGCATCATGCCCGCCATGATCTTTGAACCCGGCCCGATCGGGCTCATTTCTCGCTCCGGCACGCTCACCTACGAGGCCGTCGACCAGCTCACGCGCGCCGGATACGGCCAGAGCACGGCTGTCGGCATTGGCGGCGACCCGGTCATCGGCACGCGCTTCATCGACGCGCTGGAGATGTTCGAGGACGACCCCGACACCGAAGGCGTCGTGCTCATCGGCGAGATTGGCGGCTCGGACGAGCAGGAGGCCGCGAAGTACATCCGCGACCACATGGAGACGCCGGTCTTCGGCTTCATCGCCGGGCGCACGGCCCCTCCGGGACGCCGCATGGGCCACGCCGGTGCCATCGTGTCGGGCGGGTCCGGCACCGCCGAGGCCAAGTTCGAGGCGTTGGAGGCCGCCGGCGCAACAGTCGTGAAAAACCCGGCCCTCATCGGCGACACGGTGAAGGAGGTGATGGGGTAGCTCCCCCGCCCGGCGGGGGCTCTGGGCCCGTCTCCGGCGGTATGCGCCATGGGCGCGTGAGCATGGAGTATGGGAGCGGGGGCGTGGGACTCTGCACCTCTACCTCTTCCGTTTCCCACACCCCCACATGCCTCCACTCTCTCCCTCCTCCTTTCCCCACTGCCCCCGATGTTCGACGAGGCCTCTTTTGTCATTGGAGCAGCACAGTGGGAACAGTTGCCCGCCGACGGGCGGCCCGAGGTGGCGATGATCGGGCGGTCCAACGTGGGCAAGAGCTCGCTCCTGAATGCGCTGCTGCACCGCAAAAACTTGGCGTACACCAGCAAAACACCGGGCAAGACGCAGCAGCTCAACTACTTCCTCATCGACAACCGCTTCTACCTCGTCGACCTGCCGGGCTACGGCTACGCCAAGGCCCCGTCCTCGGCCCGTGCCAAGTGGGCCCAGCTCCAGGAGCGCTACATCGCCGAGCGCCCCCCCCTCCGCGGCGTCGTCCAGCTCGTCGACAGCCGCCACCCGCCGCAGGACAACGACATTGCGCTGATGAAGGAGCTGCACCGAATCGGTCACCCGCACCTCATTGCCCTCACCAAGGCCGATAAGCTCTCGGGCAACGGGCGGGCCCGGGCACAGCGACGCATCGACGAGTGCCTGTCGGACCTGGGCCTGGAGCGCCCCACCATCCTCACGTCCGCTAACAGTGGACGTGGAATTGGGGACGTGCGCCGCTGGATCGACACCACGTGCCTCGGGTAAAAGCGGTGGAAGCGCTCCCGCCAAAAGACTTGGCTCGTTCTTTACCTTCGCCTGCTGCATTTGGCGGCCGTCCCCGCCTTAGTTGCATCGTAGCACCGCAGGCTTCCGTTCCGACTCTCTTCGCAAACGCATGGCGTATCCCCAGACCCGGTTCCTCAACGACCAGTTCGAGAAGGCCCTCATCCTGGAGGAGCCCGACCCGAGCCTCGACGACCTTTTGCGCGACCAGGGCATTGAACCCGATCGGGTGCCGAAGCCCGACTGCTACGATCAGGAGGCGATGGTCGACCGCCTCCGCGAGGGCCAGCACGACCTTCTCTTCAAGCGCAGCAAGTTCGTGGTGGACGAGGCCGTGGTGCAGGCCTCCGACAATCTGGCCGCCGTCATGCTCTGCTGCATTGGTGACGACACGGTCGACAAAGCGGCCTGCGCCGAGGCGGGCGTCCTGGTCCTCAACGATCCGGTGAGCAACGGCCGCTCGGTGGTGGAGATGGTCATCGGGGACATGATTGTGCTGGCCCGACGCCTCTTTACCGCCAACGAGTCGGGCCGGCGCCACCACTGGACGAAAGACAGCGCGCGCCGGTACGAGTTGATGGGGAAGACGCTGTCCATCATCGGCCTCGGCAACATTGGCAAGCAGCTGGCCCGCCTGGCCGACTCGCTGGGCATGAACGTCTGTTTCTACGACACGTCGGACGTGGCCCGAGAGGTCGGATCGACGCTGGGCTGGACCTCCTGCGCAAGCCTCGACGAGGCCTTCCGCAAGGGCGACTTTGTGACCGTTCACGTGTCGGCCGAAGACCCTCAGGGGCGCTCGAACGAGGGGCTGCTGACCTACGACCACTTCCGACAACTGGGCGCGGACCGGCCGGAGAACAGCCCGCGGGCCTTCATCAATGCCGCACGGGGCTTTCTGTACGACCCGGTCGACCTGCGACGCGCCATCGACGAGGGACACGTGCAGGCGGCAGCCGTCGACGTGTACCCCGAGGAGCCGGGCAGCGCCGACGAGGACTGGACCAACCCGTACGCCGAGGAAGACCGGGTGCTCACGACGCCCCACATCGGGGCCGCCACGCAGGAGGCCCAGCCCCGCATTGCCTCGCGCATGGCGACCTCCACCCGGCTGCTGAACGAACAGGGCACGGTGCGCGACACGGTGTTCGGACAGGGGCACACGATCGGGGTCAGTGCCGAGCCGCCGTACTGGATGCTCGCCACGGTCCACAGCGACGTACGCGGCACCAAAAAGGCCATCGACGACAGCATCTACGAGGCCGGCGCCAGCAACCTCCAGTCGAACCACCGCGACTTTCCGGCGCTCGGCATCGCCTACGACGTGAACGCGATCGACCAGCCGCTGAGCGACGAACAGCTTGACGACCTCGTGGAGACGGCCCAGTCGCTCTCCGGCGACGACCACGCCATTCGGGCCCTCCGCCAGTTCCGGGTGACCGATACGGTATAGTTGGAATCGGGGCAAATCCCCCAATCCCTTTTGGCTATGCGGCCGCTGGCGCGCGGTTGAGGTCGGCCGCAATGTCGTCCATGACCTTCTCTGCGTGGAAGCGACCGTTTTCAATAAACCAGCGGCTCGTGTCGCACCCGCCGCAGATGGTGCCGGCCAGGTACAGGCCCTCGCGGTTTGTCTCAAAGGTCTCTTCCTCGTCGTGCACCGGCGTGCGGGCCGCGTCGTCGCGAACGGCAATCCCAAATCGCTCCAGCAACTCGTAGTTCGGGCGGTAGCCGGTCATCGCCAGCACGAAGTCGTTGTCGATCTGCGCGGGGCCGTCTGGCGTGTCGAGGTGAAGCGCATTCGGCTCGATCGCCTCCACGGTTGTGTGGAAGTGGGCGTCGATGGCCCCCTCTTCGATTCGGTTCTGCAGGTCGGGCTTGATCCAGTACTTCACGCCGTCGTCCAGGGCCCCGTCCCGCACAATCATCGTCACGTTTGCGTCGTGGCGGTAGCAGGCCAGGGCCGCCTTGGCCGCCGAGTTCCCGCCCCCCACGATGGCGACCTCCGTGAAGGCGTAGGGATAGGGCTCCTTGAAGTAGTGCCGCACCTTGTCGAGGTCCTCTCCCGGCACGTCCATGCGGTTGGGGATGTCGTAGAAGCCTGTGGACACCACCACCTTGCGGGCCGCGTAGGCGTTCTGGTCGGTGGTCACCGTAAAGTTGCCGTCCGCCCCCTCCAGATCCACGACGGGCTCATAAAGCCGAATGTCGAGCTCCTCGGCGGCGGCCACGCGGCGGTAGTAGTCAAGCGCATCCTCGCGGCTGGGCTTATAGTCGCGCGTCGAAAACGGGTAGCCCCCAATTTCCAGTTTTTCGGGGGTGGAGAAGAACTCCATCCGCGTGGGGTACCCGATAAACGAGTTACAGAGCGCCCCTTTTTCGATGAGGAGCGGCTGAAGCCCGCGTCGCTTTGCCTCAATGCCGGCGGCCAGGCCCACAGGCCCTGCGCCAATAATTGCCACGTCGTGCATAAGGACTCGGAAGCATTGTGCCGAAGAAGAAGAACCGGACCATACGAACCTGTCGATGCAGACGGCGGTTTCGACAGGCGACAGCTCGTACACGGCCCCCAGTTGAATTCCGGGTCACAATCCGCACGTCAGCCGTCTGCGTCCGGGCTCCGCGGCCGGGTGAGGTGCATCTGCTCCGGCCGGTCGGTGCCACGGGCCAGTACGGCCTCGGCCTGGGCCGCCTCGGGAAAGACACCGTACACCGCCCCGCCCGACCCGGACAGCGACACGTACGCGGCCCCTGCTTCTCGAAGCCATTCGCGGGCCGCCTGAATTTCCGCGTGCCGCTCGGCGATCGGGGCCTCGAAGTCGTTGACAAGGGCCGAGCGCCAGCGGGACAGGTCGTTCGTCCGGAGAAGCGAGGGCAGACGCGGCCGATCGGCATCGTCCGGCGTCACACAGGCGTAGGCTTCGGGCGTGGCCACTTCGACCGACGGCACCACGACGAGCACCGGGTACGGCAGCCGGTAGGGGCCTCCCTCGTCCCGCAGGGGCGTCAGGTCGTCGCCCCGGCCGGTGGCGTAGGCCGCCGGGGCTTCCTCCAGAAAGAACGGCACGTCGGCGCCGATTTGTCGGGCAACATCCTGGAGGGCGCTGGTTGGGAGCCCGAGTCCCCAGAGGCGATTGAGCAGGCGGAGCGTCGCCGCGGCGTCGCTGGAGCCCCCTCCGAGCCCGGCCCCGTACGGCACCCGCTTCTCCAGATGAAGCGCCGCGCCCGCCGTCCCCTCACAGGCCTCCGCCAGCGCGCGGGCCGCCTGCATACAGAGGTTGGCCTCGTCCGTGGGCAGGGCCGGGTCCGAACAGGTCATCGAGAGCGCATCTGCCGGCTGGGCAGTGATCGTGTCCGCCCAGTCGATGCGGTGGAGCACCGTCGCCACGTCGTGGTAGCCGTCCGGTCGCCTGCGGAGGACGTGGAGGCCCAGGTTGATCTTGGCCGGAGCGCGTTCGGTGAGGGGCATCGGGCCAACGGGTGATTACAAGGGACGTACGAGGACACGGACTCAGTCCGCGGACGTTGCGTACCGGTCCGCCAGGCGAGGCTTGTCCCAGGCCTCGTACAGCCCTCGCAGGTCGGCGTGCAGGTCTTCGATCTTGGGATGATTCGCTCCGTGGATCGACTCTTGAATCGAAAGAGCCCTCTTGTAGGCCGCCTCCGCACGGGCGTGCTGCCCCCGTTCCCGAAACAAATTCCCATGTTTTTCCAGCGCAAAGGCCATGGTTTCACTCTGCGCCTGATCAAGCTCGCGGAGCATCGACCGGGCCGCACGAAAGGCCGAATCCGCGGCGACATACTTGTCCGCCCCCAGGAGGATGCCCCCCAGGTTGTGCAACCCGACGGCGATGTTTGGGTGCGGCCCGTCGTGGAGCGCCCGTCGTATGCGAAGGGCCGCCCGCATCTTCGTCTCGGCCTCTCCGTACTGTTCACGCTTCTGCTTCAGCTTCGCAAGATCGTTGAGGTTATTTGCGACGGACGGGTGGGGCGTGCCGTACAGCGATCGGTTCATCGAGAGCGCCTCCTGATACAGGTCTTCCGCCGCCCCGAGCTCGTCCTGCTGTCTCAGTAGGGAGCCGAGCTCGACGAGGTTGACCGCCGTGCCGGGATGGGGCCCCTCCGTATGCCGTCGGCAGAGCGCCAGTGAGCGTCGGTGCACCTGCGCGGCGCGGTCGGATTCCCCCCGATCCTCCAAAATCGCCCCCAGGTTGAACAGGCTCTCGGCCACAGCCATGCTGTCGACCTCTGGCTGATTCCGCTGAATGGAGAGCGCCGCCTCCACCGACTCCGTCGCCGCCTCCAGCTTGCCCTGTTGCCGTTGCACATACACGAGGTTCTTCAGCTCTTCCGCCACGGTCGGATGATTCGGCCCGTGGGCGGCCCGGTAGATCGAGGCCGCCTCGTGCATGAGCGATTCGGCCTCGGCATAATTTCCTTCGTGGTCGCGCGCCAGGAGGGCGAGTTCACCGAGGGCATCGGCCACGCCCGCATGCTGCCGGCCGTGCACCTGTTTCCGAAGGGCGAGCGACTGCTCCAGCAGGGCCCGCGTCGAGTCGTAGAGGCCGAGCCGGCGCCGCACCCGGTGCAGTCACAGGCCACCCTCTCGTTCGCCGTGAAGGAAAAGCAGGAAACCACCCTGCGGCTCTACAACACGCTCGGCCAGCGGGTCGCCACGCTGTACCGCGGCTCGCCGACCGCCGGCGAGACGCAAACCGTCCGGCTCTCGGCTACGGATCTGACGAGCGGGACGTACTTCGTGCGCTTGCAAACCGGCGACCGCACGCGAACCCAGCGCGTGACCGTGGTGCGCTGACGATTTCTGTCTGCCGCCCCCAACCTCATCGGTCCTCCCTGTGCCCCTCCGCCCCGTCGGGTGGAGGGGCACAACTATTTCCACGGGGCTGTCCCCGTCCCCAGAAAAGCCCGACGCCCAGCCGATCACGAGTCTCCCAACAAATATGCACGCAGGTGTAACGAAGCGCCGGTGCGCCTCGTGCTTCTTTGTGCGGGTGGCGCGTGGCCCGTTTGACAGCGACATCCGCTGTCCTTCCAGTCGACCCTCCGTCGTAGCCCTCTTTTCACCATGTTGCGCATTGGCCTCCCCATCCTCCTTCTCCTTACGATTGGACACACGTCCGCTACGGGACAGTCGTCCTCCGCGCCGTCTCCGCCCGACAGCACCCTGGAGGCCGCACCGTCTCCTGTGGAGCAGGACTCCCGGTGGCCCGCTCCCGGCTGGACCGACGCTCGGGACGCGGTGTCCAGTCACGCAAACGACTACGTAGGGGCCCAGGCCTCCTACGACTCGCCGTACCGTCAGGAGTCAGCAGTCCACCGGGCGGCGCCCCCACTCCGCTACAACCGCGTGGAGGGGCTCGTTCTGGGCCTCCAGCGCAGCCCCCTCGCGTACGCGTCCGACGACCGCACCCGCGTGTTCGGCCAACTGGCCTACGCCTTTGGGCTCGACGACATCCGCTATACAATCGGGGCCGAGTCGCGGCTCTACAAAACAGATCCGACCAGCCTGACCGTCGGCGTACAGTACCACGAGCAAACCCTGTCGCCGGACCGATGGAAAACCTCGTACGCGGAAAACTCTCTCACCAGCATCGGCGTCGCGGACGACTTCTTCGACTACTACGAAGCGGAGGGCCTTTCGGTGTACGCCACGCAGACGCTGCCCCACACCGTGCAGGTGACGGCGGGATTTCGAGCCGAGTCGCACCGCCCACTCCAGCGCCAAACGGACTGGTCGGTCTTTGGGAGCGGCCACTTCCGGGCGAACCCGGCCGCCGAGAACGGAGATCTACGGGCCCTGTTCGGCGAACTGACGGCCGGCAAGATCTCGGACCCGGGCGGCCTCCCCACCGGTGCCGCCGCGCGCGTGTCCGCCACGATGGCCGATGGGTTTGGGGGCGACGTCTCCTTCTACCGATACGAAATGGACGCCCGCGGCTTCCTTCCTCTTACGCCCGACACGCGCCTCGGCCTCCGCCTCCGCGGCGGCTACGCCACGAGCGACGCGCCCGTGCAGTCGCAGTTCGCGCTTGGCGGGGTCGGGTCGATGCGCGGCTACGGCCAGAACCAGTTCCGGGGCACACGCATGCTCCTTGCCAATGCTGAGTACCTGATCGACGGCGCCACCGTTTTCGACGGCCTCCTCGACGACCTGTACGTCGGCGGCCTGTTCGACGCCGGATGGGTCGGCGGGCCCGGTACGCCGTTCCGCCTGGACGCGGTGCTGCCGTCCGCTGGATTTAGCATTGGGCTCGACGAGCGGAGCACCCGGCTCGACGTCGTGTGGCCCCTCCGCAACGACCCCACCCTGCGCTCCGGCCCGTCCATCCGACTGCGCATCAGCCCCTCTTTTTAGGCCCTGAGCGCCGCGACAAGGCTACGCCGTCCCCGTCGACCCAAAGCCGCCCGGCCCGCGCACTGTCTCTTCCAGGGCCTCCCGCTCGACCCAGTCCACCCGTGCATGCTCGGCCACCACGAGCTGGGCCATCCGCATGCCGCGCTCCACCGTAAACGGCTCCGCGCCGTGGTTCACGAGGAGCACCTTCACCTCGCCCCGGTAGTCGGCGTCGAGGGTGCCCGGGCTGTTGAGCACCGTCACGCCGTGGCGATGGGCGAGGCCGCTTCGGGGACGGATCTGTCCCTCGTAGCCCTTCGGCAGGGCAATCTGGAGCCCCGTCGGCAACAGGTCGCGCGCCCCCGGGGCGAGCACGACCGGCTCCTCGGACGGGACGGCGGCCCGCAGATCCATTCCGGCACTCGCCGCCGTTTCGTAAGCGGGCAGATCCAGGCCGTCGGCGTGAGAAAGGCGCGAGATGGCAACGTCAAGCATAACAACGGATGGGGGGTGAGCGAAGAACAACAAAGGTGTGCACTCAGCGGACCGGGGACAGGTTCGTGCATGCCGGGAGTGTTCACGGAGAGTATCCGATCATGGCCCGGCCGCACGCCGCTTGGCGGTTCCCTCACTGAACGTCGCCCATCAGGCGCTTCACCGGCGGTGCCGACAGGAGAGCCAGCACGCCGCCGCCGCCCACGATGATCGCGACGACAAAGAAGAGGCCCGACGGATTCAGTCCCTCCAGCTGTCCCGCAATGAGGCCGGCGATGAGGTTGCCGAGCGCCGTGGACACAAACCAGACGCCCATCATCTGCCCCACCCGATTCTCCGGCGCCAGCTTGGTCATCGACGAGAGGCCGACCGGCGACAGGCACAGCTCCCCGCAGGTGTGTAGGAAGTACGTCACGACAAGCCAGTGCGCCCCCACCGGGTTCTCCGCGGTGGCCTGCGTGGCCCCCCACGCGATCACCAGAAAGCCTGCCCCGAGCCCAAAGAGGCCCAGCGCAAACTTCACCGGAATCGAGGGATTGGCATCGCGGCTGGCCAGCCACGTCCACAGGCTGCCGAATACAGGGGCCAGAAGGACGATAAACGTCGGGTTGATGTTTTGCAGCATACTGGCCGGCATCGTCCACCCCGCCGCCATCTGGTAGGCCACGTATCCGAGGAAGCCCACGACCAGCGCGCCGAGCAGGCTCACGCCCGCCTTGCCGACCCACCACAGGTGCTCGCGCTTAAACATGCGGTACCCGATGTACGCCGCGGGCAGGCCCACGACGAGCACCGTAAGCCCCAGGGCCATCGACTGCGATAGCGCAAAGGGACCGAAGCTGCGGGCCGTCAGGTCGCGGGCAAACAGGTTGAGCGAGGACCCGGCCTGCTCGAACCCCGACCAGAAGAGGGCCGAGAGCAGGAACAGCCAGAAGATGACGAGGAGCCGCTTTTTCTTGAGCGACATGCCGAACTGCGGCGCGGCCACCCGGCCCAGGCTCACGACGATGAAGGCCCCCACGGTTGCGCCGACGGCAATCTGGGCGGCAAACGCCGCGCCGTACCCAAACTGCGCAATCACGATGGACGCGGCCCCGAAGAAGGCGGCCAGGCCCGTCGCCCCGGCCCCCCCCAGCGTGAGGTAGGCAAAAAAGAGCACCGTCACGATGATAATGCCCACGCCCACCGCCTCGGCCACCTGCGTGAGCGTAACACTGATGACGCCCGAGGTCGCCAGGAACCCGAACGTCACGATGGCCGCCGCCACCGCGGCCGATGCGAGGTAGAAGTTGCGACTCTTGCGCTGCACGGCTGCCTCGTCGTCCGCGTCGAGCCGTCCCGCCTCCCCAAGGTTGTCCGCGCCCACCCTGTAGGAGATCAACCCGACCAGCATGCCGAAGCCGGCGAGCGAAAAGCCCCAGTGCCAACTGTAGCCCTCCCCAAGAAACCCGCAGAGCGTGGGCCCGAGGATGGCGCCGAAGTTGATGCCCATATAGAAGAGGGAGAACCCCGCATCCCGACGCGCGCCCCCCTCCGGGTACAGGTCCCCCACCATCGTGCTAATGTTGGGCTTCAGCAGGCCGGTGCCGATCACAATGAGCACCAGGCCGAGGTAGAAAAACGCCACGTCGGGCAGCCCCAGCGCGGGCAGGGCCATCGCGAAGTGGCCCGCAGCAATTACGCACCCGCCCACGAACACCGAGCGGCGCTGGCCCCAGATGTTGTCCGCCACCCAGCCGCCGGGCAGCGCCAGCAGGTAGACAAAGGCCGTGTAGAGGCCGTAGATGGCCGTCGCCTTCTCCGTCCCGAAGCCCAGGCCCGGGTTCGTGGCCGCCGCCCCCGCCGGGGCCGTCATAAACAGCACCAGCAACGCCCGCAATCCGTAGTAGCTAAATCGCTCCCACAGCTCCGTAAAAAAGAGCGTGGCGAGCCCCCGCGGGTGACCGAAAAAGTCTTGCTGATCGGGGACTGCGGTCGCAGAACCGGCAGAGGCTCCGCTGGGAGAAGAGCCGACATCGGACGAGGCATCGGAAGCAGCCATGGAGGGAAGTCAGCAGTGCAGAAGTGTGTCGACGAGCCACAGTGAACATCTCTGTAACAGACGCGACGAAGATAGGAGACGAACCTCGCTCTGTCTAATTCTGCGCCTAATTTCAATGAATAGATGAATCGGCCCTCGATTTTTCCCGTTCGCACAGTCGTCTTGTTCGACTGTGGAGACGGGACGATCCTCCCTCTCCTGCCGCCTCTCCCCCAAACCCACTCATTTTTGTCTCCATGGCTGAGCAACCTCGCGCCGACCTTCTTTCGCCGGACACACACGGCGCCCGTACCCACACGTGCGGCGCCCTCCGACACGACGACACCGGGGAGGGCGTGACCCTCAAAGGATGGGTGGACACCCGGCGCGACCACGGCGGGCTCGTCTTCATCGACCTGCGCGACCGGTACGGCCTCACGCAGGTCGTCTTCTCGCCCCAGGACAACCAGGACGCCTACGAGGCCGCCGGACGGCTCCGGCGCGAAGACGTGATTAGCGTGCGGGGCACGGTGCGTCCTCGGGGCGACGAGGCCGTCAACCCGAACCTGGCCACTGGTACCATCGAGGTAAAAGGCGACAGCCTCGCGGTCCTCAATACGGCCGAAACTCCGCCCTTCGTGGTGAGTGCGCACGAGGAGCGGCAGATGGACACCGGCGAGGCCCTGCGCCTTAAGCACCGGTACCTCGACCTCCGGCGCCCGGCCCTGCAGGACAACCTGACCCTGCGCCACCGCCTCTATCAGACCACCCGCCGCTACTTCGACGACCACGACTTCCTGGAGGTCGAAACGCCGGTGCTTATGAAGTCGACGCCGGAGGGCGCGCGCGACTTCCTCGTCCCGAGCCGCCTGCACCCCGGCCGCTTCTACGCGCTGCCGCAGTCGCCGCAGACCTACAAGCAGCTCCTCATGGTGGGCGGGCTCGACCGCTACGTCCAGATCGTGAAGTGCTTCCGCGACGAGGACCTGCGCGCCGACCGCCAGCCCGAGTTCACGCAGATCGACGTGGAGATGACCTTCGCCACGGAGGAGCAGGTCTACGACCTGACCGAGGGCCTCATGGCCGACCTCTGGGCCGACCTGGAGGACACCACGCTGGAGACGCCCTTCCCGCGCATGACCTACGCCGAGGCCCTGCGGACCTACGGCACCGACAAGCCGGACACCCGCTTCGGCATGGAGCTGCACGACGTGAGCGACTGCTTCGCGGGTAGCGGCTTCCGCGTCTTCGAGTCGATTGTCGACGGCGGGGGCGACATCGTGGCCCTCCGCGTGCCGGGCGAGGGCGACCGCAACCGCGCCCAGATGGACCGCCTGGAGGACTATGTAACCGAGGAAATTGGAGCGGCGGGCCTCATCTACTTTCAGCTGCCGTCCGACGGGTCGGAGATGACGCAGAACCTAAGCACCGACGCGCTCCCCAAGGAGTACGGGCGTGCCGCCGCCGAGCAGGTGGGCGCCACGGCGGGCGATCTCGTCCTTACGCTCGCCGGCGACCCGCCCACGGTCTACGAGCAGGCGGGCGACCTCCGACTCTACATGGGCGAAGAGACCGGCGCGCGCCCCGATCCCCGCTCCGGCGAGGATCAGTTCCTGTGGGTCACCGACTTCCCCCTCCTGGAGTACGACGAGGACGCGGGCCGCTACGTCTCCATGCACCACCCCTTCACCGCCCCCCAGCCCGACGACCTCGACCACCTCGAAGACGATCCCGACGACGTGCAGGCCCGCGCCTACGACCTTGTCCTCAACGGCAACGAGATCGGGGGCGGCTCCATCCGTATCCACACCCGCGAAACCCAGCAGCGCGTCTTCGACGTGCTGGGCATCGACGCGGACGAGGCACAGGAACGCTTCGGCTTTCTCCTCGACGCCTTCCGCTACGGCGCCCCCCCGCACGGCGGCATCGCCCTCGGCCTCGACCGGCTCGTGATGCTCCTGGCCGGGGCCGACTCGCTCCGCGACGTGATCGCGTTTCCCAAGAACCAGAGCGGCCAGGAACCGATGGTGCAGTCGCCCGACTGGGTGGACCCGGAGCAGCTGGAGACGCTCGCCCTGCGCCTCGACCTGCCACCCGACGTGGAGCCGCCCGCCCATGTGGCCCGTCGGTCCCGCCTAGCCTCGTAGTCTCCGCCCCGGGGGCGTCGATGGGCCCCGCCCGATCGTGCGGTCCGCCCCTCGGTCGTCTTTCGCGCAACCTCCCGAGAGCAGTTCAGTAGCAGAAGCCCCCACTGCTTCTGTCCGCAACTCGCTCCTCGTCTATGCGAAAGGCACTTGGTTCCACGGCCCTTCTCGCCGCCCTGCTCCTGGCAGGGTGCTCCTCCACACAAGAAGCCACCACGACGACGTCGGACGGCGCGTCGTCCGCCGATACCCTCCAGACGACCGCGGAGGCCTCCTCGGACACCACCCGTGTCTCCTCCGACGCGGCGCGCACGGCATCCGGCTCCGCCCCCGAAACGGACCTCACCTCGGCCCCGCAGGACTGGTTTCATAGCAGCCGCACCGACCGCAACCTTCCGGGCCTTGGCACCGAAACGGCCTACGAGACGCTTCTCAACGATCGGACGCCCCGCGACACCGTCACTGTCGCCATCATCGACTCGGGCGTCGACATCGACCACGAGGACCTTCGGGCCGAGCGGTGGACCAACGCCGACGAGATCCCCGGCAACAACAAAGACGACGACAACAACGGGTACGTCGACGACGTCCACGGCTGGAACTTTATCGGCGGGCCGGACGGCGAGAATGTGAGCGCCGACACCTATGAGCTGACCCGGCTCTACGTTGACCTGCGGGACCGCTTTGCCGGCGTGGATTCTGCCTCGGTGCCGGCCGAGGACCGCGACGCGTATCGACGGTTCCAGAAAATCGAACGCAAATTCCAGCAAAAGCGGCAGCAGGCACAGAAGCAGTTCCAGAACGTCCAGAAGGCCTACGACGCCGTGCAGTTCGCCACGAAGGTGCTCGAAAAGCACCTCGGCACCGACAGCCTCTCCCGGGACACGGTCGAGTCAATCGCCTCCTCAACGGCCGACGTGCAGCGTGCGCGAGACATTCTGCTCTACTTCTACCGGCAGGACCTCGGCCCTTCCGACGTGCTTGAGTACCACGACTATCTGGAGCGCAAGGTCGAGCACAATTACAATCCGGACTTCAACCCGCGCCCCATTGTCGGGGATGACTACAGCGACAAGACGGAGCGGATCTACGGCAACAACGACGTGACGGGCCCCGACGCCGATCATGGCACACACGTGGCCGGCATTGTGGGCGCCACGCGCGACAACGACCTCGGCATTCGGGGCGTCGCGCGAGGGGTGCGCATCATGTCGGTTCGGGCCGTGCCCAACGGCGACGAGCGCGACAAGGACGTGGCCAATGCCATCCGCTACGCGGTCGACAACGGGGCCGACGTCATCAACATGAGCTTTGGCAAGGGATACTCGCCCCATAAAGAGGTCGTCGACGCGGCCGTGCGGTATGCGGATTCGCTGGGGGTTCTCATGGTGCACGCGGCCGGCAACGACGGTGCCAACGTCGACACGACGGACAACTTTCCCACGCCCCACTACGAGGACGGCGGCAAGGCGTCGCTCTGGATTGAGGTCGGCGCCTCGTCGTGGAAGGGCGGCTCGAACCTAGCCGCCCCCTTCAGCAACTACGGCGACGAGACAGTCGATGTCTTCGCCCCGGGGCAGTCGATTTACTCCACCACGCCCGGAGACGCGTACGGACGCAACGACGGCACGAGCATGGCCGCGCCCATGGTGTCCGGGCTGTCGGCCCTTCTCATGGCCTACTACCCCGACCTCACAGCCCGTCAGGTGCGCGACATCGTCCTGGAAACGGCAATTCCGTACCGCAATGTGCAGGTGACGCGTCCTGGAAACTCCGACCAGACGGTCGCCTTTGGGCAGCTTTCCCGCACCGGCGCCATCGTCAACGCCCCCGCCGCCCTCCAGCGCGCAGCCGCCCTCTCCCAGGAGTAACCTCTCTATTCTTGGGTTCTGAAAGAGCCGGCCAAACACATCAGCCGCGGCCACACGCCCTGAGCCGTCCGCCTTCCCCCAGACCGGAGGCCCAGCGCCCCGAATGCGTCGGGCACCGGGGGCGCAACCACAGACGCCCTCCCCGGAGCGGACCGGAGAGGGCGTCTAAAACGGCGCACGAAAGGGCGCCAAGGCGGAAAAAGACCGACCTAGCTTCCGTATCCCGGGTTCTGCTGAATTTCCGGGTTCGCGTCAATCTCACGCTGCGGGATGGGATACACGAGTTCCTCGGCGTCGTAAGGAAGGGCACCGACCGACTGCTCCGTGCGCTTCAGGTCGTGCAAGAGATTGCCCTCAAACACAAGCTCCAGACGGCGCTGGCGCAGCACATTTTCAACCCTGACACTTCTCAGCGTCGGCAGATCCGCTCGCTCCCGGATTTCGTTCACGTCGTCTACCGGATCGGCCCCGATGGACGTGCCCGCGCGGAGGTTGGCCTCGGCCCGCGTCAGATACATCTCGGCCAGCCGGATGATCGGAATGTTTGCGCCGTCGGCCTCGTCGTCCTGCCACTTCTGCGTCCGGATGTCTCCCGTGCTGGGGTCCTCATAGAAGAAGTCTGCGCGCGCATCGTCCGCGGCGTACCGATTGAGGTGTTGCTCCTGAATGTTGATGTCTCCCCGTCCCCCATCCGCCTCCGCGGCGTAGAAGAGGTTCAGGTCGTTCACCCCATCCTGGGGCGTCACCTGGATGGCAAAGATGTACTCCGGGATGTCCTCGTTGTTGTTGAACGCCCCGGCAAAGGTTTCCGCGAGGGCGTACTCCCCGGACTGAATGACCCGGTTGGCCGCCGTCGCGGCCTCCTCGTAGCGTCCCTGCATTAGGTAGACCCGCGAGAGGAGTGCACTGGCCGCGTAGGTATCGGCAAACTCCTCATTTGTGGCCGGGAGACTGTCTCGGGCCGTCGTGAGGTCGTCCTCCACCTGGTCGTACACCGCCTGCACGTTGTCGCGCGTAACATTTTCCTCTTCGTCAATCTCCCGCGTAGGCTCCAGCACGAGCGGAACGCCCGGGGTGGACGACGGATCTCCCGCGTTCCAGGGCTGGGCAAAAAGGCGGACCAGCTCGAAGTACAGGGCGCCCCGAATGAAGAGCGCCTCGCCTTTCACACGCTCCCGTTCCTGCTGGTTTTCGAGCTGCCCCAGCGCACTCAGAACGTTGTTGGACGTGTTGATTGCCTCGTAGGCGTCCGTCCACTGTGTCTCAACGAAGCCGTTGTTCGAGAACATATTCTTGTTGATGATTTCGGCCGGGTCGGCAAAGGTGCCGTCCCACTGCACGTCGCCGTTGTCCGCCAGCAGATCGGGCGACATCATGTACTGCCCGCCGTACAGGTTGGAACTGCTGAGGTCATCATACGCGCCCACAAGGGCTGCTCGCACGTTCTGGGGCGTACTCAGCGCCTGGCTTTCATCGATGGACTGCTTGGGGTCTACGCTCAGAAAGCTGTCACACCCCACCAGCAGGAGCATTCCCAGTCCCCCGAGAAGAAGCCCTCTCAGAACAGAAGTAAGATCAGTCGGATAGCGGTTGATCATGAATCGTAGAGATCAAACATCAAGTATCGTCGAAAGGCCCTGGTCCTCACACTCGGTTCGGGCTTAGAAGGAGACTTCAATGCCGCCGGTGACTTTTCGGGCCTGCGGCGCCGTGTAGAACTCGTTTCCGAAGCCAACACTGCCGGCCGCAAAGTCGGCGTTCACCTCCGGGTCCCACCACCGGTAGTCCGTGAACGTGAGCAGGTTCGTGCCCGTCACGTAGATGCGCGCGTTGGACACCGAGAGGCCCTGCAGGAGAGGCGCCGGCAGCTCGTAGGAGAGCGTCACGTTCTTCAGGCGCAGGTAGGAGCCGTCGTACACGTAGCGGCTCGACTCCTGCCCGCCGTTGTTCTCGAAAAGGCGCGGCTCTGGCACATCCGTCTGGTCGCCCGGCTCCTCCCACGCGTCCAGCTGGCTGATGTGCTGGTTGTCCAGGAAACGGCCATTGGCGGCCTTAAACTCGTCGCCGCCCCCGAAAATCTCGCTTCCGTAATCGAAGTTGAACAGCGTGCGGAGCTGAACGCCTTTGTACTCGAAGGTATTTCCGAGGCCGCCCACAAAATCGGGGTTTGGGTCGCCGATCACGACACGATTGGCCTGGCCGGGGGCATCGGTCGTGGTTTCCGGGTCGATGACCTCGCCCGCCTCGTTCTTCTCGTTCACATAGAAGAGCGCATCGCCGTCCTGCGGGTCCACGCCTGCGTACTCCAGGCCGTAAAAAACGCCGAGGGGTTCTCCTTCGCGGGCCTGGTTGATGAAGCCGCCCGTAATGACCTGGTCGTTCAGATCCAGCGCCTCGTTGCGATTGAACGAAATATTGAAGCTCGATGACCAGTTGAAGTCGCCGGTCAGGTTGCGCGTCTCGACCAGAAACTCCATGCCCCAGTTGCGCACCCGCCCCACGTTCCGAGTTTGCTCGAGGAAGCCCGTCGTGCTCGGCACATTTACGTCCAGGAGCAGGTCCTCGGTTGTCTTCCGGTAGTACTCCACCGACCCGCTAATCCGCCGATCGAAGAGATCGTAGTCGAGCCCCACGTTCACCTCTTCCGTCTGCTCCCACTGCAGGAGCGGGTTCGGGGTCTGCGACGGGTTGATGCCCGAGCGGCCCGCGTAGCTGGACGCGTTGAAGAGCCCGCGGGGGGCAAAGTTGCTAATGCTGGCATTGCCGGTAATTCCATAGCTGGTCCGCAGCTTGAGGTAGCTGAGCACATCCGTCGACGGAATGAACGACTCCTCCGTCAACACCCAGCCGGCCGACACCGACGGGAAAAATCCGTACCGGCTGTCGTCCCCGAAGCGGGACGATCCCTCGTAGCGGGTGCTCAGCTCGAGCAGATACCGGTCGTCGTACTGGTAATTGGCCCGCCCGAAGAAGGCGAGGAAACGGTAGCCGGTCTCGAACCCGCCCGCGTCGCTAAACTCCGCCGCACTGTTCAGCTGCGTGAAGTCATCGTTGGGAAAGACCTCGCCCGTCACGTCCGCCCCGTTCGTCGTGGACGACTGCAGCTGAAGCCCGGCCGTGCCAGACAGGCTGTGCACGTCCTGAAACGTGTCGCTGTACTCCAGATAGGTGTCGGAATTGTAGTTGACGATCCGATCCCAGGTTTGCACGCCAAGCCCCTGACTAGTACCGATATTCTGGAAGACCTTGCTGTTGAAATACTGGTCGGAGTTCTGGGTGCGGAGGTCCAGGCCAAACTCACTGCGGAGCGTCAGGCTCGACAGGAGGTCGTATTCCAGGAAGGCGCTGCCGACGGTCCGGTAGGTAATCTCGTTCCACCGGACGTTGTCGTTGTACAGAAGGTTGTTGAAGTACAACGTCTGGTTGTTCAGCTCCTCGGTCGGCTGGTACTCCGTGAAGAACCCCGCCTGATTCGTTTCCACGTCCGTGTTGGGGACGTAGGCGGGCGAGATGGGGGCCTGGGCCACCAGTTGAATCGGCGTAGCGAACGAGTTGTCGTCCGAGACGCGCGTGTTGAGCACGCGGTTGATGTTCAGGCGCGTCCCCACCCGAAACTGGTCGGTGAAGGAGTGATCCACGTTGACCCGCCCCGAGATCTTGTCGTACGTGTCGTTGTTCAGGAGCCCCTCCTGCTGGCTATACAGCCCGGAGATGTAGAACGTCGTGTTCTCGTCTCCTCCCCGTGCGCTCAGATTCACCTCTAGGCTGGTCGGGTCGTCCTGAAAGGCACGGTCCTGCCAGTTTTCGTCGATGAGGGGGGTGCCGTCGGCCGCCGGGCGCCAGTCCACCCCACGCGAGAGGGATTCGAACTGCCCCCGCACGAAGCTTTCTCCCACGATGGAGCTATTCCGGGCCGCTTCGAGGTAGTAGTTGACGTACTCCTCCGCGTCCAAAAACTCGGGCTTGTTGGTTGGGCCGCTCCAGCTCCGTTCCATGCTGAAGGAAAACTGCGAGCCCCCGGAGGCACCGGTTTTCGTGGAGATGAGGACCACCCCGTTCGAGCCCCGCGCCCCGTAGATGGAAGTGGCCGAGGCATCCTTCAGCACCTCGATCGACTCGATGTCGCCGGCATTCAGTTGCGCCAGCGGGTTCGTCGCCCCGTCGTTTGTCGACAGGTTCTGGTTGTCGAGGGGCACCCCGTCGATCACATAGAGCGGCTGGTTGTCGCCGGTCACCGACGAATTTCCGCGAATGCGCACCCGAATGCCCTGGCCCAGCTTTCCGCTGGAGTTGGTGATCTGCACGCCCGGCAGTCGGCCCTGCAACGCCTCCTCGAAGCTATTGACCGGGGCCGAGTCGAGATCATCGGCCGACACCTGCGAGATGCTGCCGGTCACGTCCTGTTGTCGCTGCTCCCCAAACCCGACGACCACTACCTCGTCGAGTGCCTGCTGGGCCGGCGAAAGGGCCACGTCAATGACGCTCCGGCCGCCAATTGGAATCTCCTGGGCTGCGTAGCCCACAAACGAGAAGAGGAGTGTCTCTGCGTCGTCCGGGACACTTAGCTCGTACGTGCCGTCCGAACGGGTGGCAGTTCCTTGCTGCATGTTTTCCACCTGCACTGTCGCTCCGGGGAGCGGCTCTCCCGTGGCGGCATCCGTAACTGTGCCTCGAATGGTCTGCTCTTGCGCCCACGCAAGGCTCGGGAGCAGAAGTCCCAACAGGAATCCCCACGCGAGTTTTTGTAGCGGTGCTCTCATGGTCGGTCCGATCAATCGGAAAAACATTGTGGCGAGCCGTCGTCGCTTCCCGTGGTGGCTGGGAAGAGGGTCTCCGGCCCGGCGCCCTCCCGGCCATCGACCTCCAGCGCGATTTCGTCTGTTATGACGTTTTCAGATAACCCCACGGTAGCCTCTTCAGAAATAAGATGCAAATTTTTTCCCGGCCTGTGTTGCCGGAACCGTTTCCATTCATATAGGAAGCGGTTCCACAGATGACGTCTCCTGCGGACGGACCAAAACCCGACCGGGGGGACGCAGTCGAGCGAGGTCCGGTAACGGCTCAATTCTTGTCTTTCTGCCCGCCTCCGGAGGATGGCGTGTTGACTTCGTCGGCCCCACGCCGTTTCGTGAGGGTCCGCCTGTTCCCCACCGCGTTCCCCGCCCATGCGTCCTTCTTTTCCCCATTTCCTTCTCCTCGGCCTCCTCTTCGCCCTTCCCCTCCAGGCCCAACCGGCGGACGATGCGCCCTGGTCGATCGATCACGTACTGGAGCAAGAATCGCTCTCGGACGTCGCCATCGGGCCGGACGGCGAACGCGTGCTCTGGGTGAAGAACACGCCCGACGCGGAGGCCGACCGCACACAGTCCGACCTCTACCTCACCTACCGCGACGACCCGCACCGCGGTGACAGCACGGCGACGCTCCGGCTCACCCGCACCGGCAACAACAGCACCCCACGCTGGAACCCCGACGGCACCCAGATTGCCTTCTTGTCCAGTCGAGACGGAGACGACGCGGACGCCGCGGGCCGCCAGATCTGGCGCCTGGACCCCCGCGGCGGCGCCCCGGCCTCGGTCACCTCCACCGAGCAGAGCGTGCGGGCGATGCGGTGGCTCGACCACGATCGCATTCTCTTCTCGGCCGAAGAGGACGAGACCCGCTACGAGCAACACCTCGCCGAAACCGACGACGACGCGGACGTCATCGAGGATACGACCCTCTTCCGCCCCGTCCGCCTCTTCACGGTGGACGTGGAAACGGGCGACGTGACGCGCGTGACGGACAATGACCACCGGATCACCGAGTTTGCCCCCTCCCCGGACGGCCGCTACGTCGTCTATAGCCTCTCCGACTCGCCGATCAGCGCCGACGCGCGCAACCAGCCGCACCAGTTCCTCCTCGACCTGGAGACGGGCGAGACCACCGAGATCTTCGACGAACAGTACTTCGACCCGTCCAACTACCAGTGGACGGCGGACGGCACCGGCTTCTATGCCACGGACAGCTACAGCTCCGACCCTGAGCACGAGGGCGCGGGCATCACCAAGCTCTACCACTACAGCCTCTCCGACCGCAGCTATCAGGAGGTGCCCCTCGATTGGGGCGACAAGGGCGTCGGCTACGGCGGCTACAGCGTCGTCGACGGCGGCGTGCACGTGCAGCTCGCCGACGGCCCGACCTTCACCCCCCGCTTCTACCGAAAAACCGAGGACGGCTGGACGCACGAGGCCGTGGCCGACGAGCGCCTGGAGCACGCCTCGGCCTTCACCGCCGGCCCGGATGGGGAAACCGTCGTCTTTAGCCACTCCACTGCCGACACGCCGCCCGCCTACCGCGTGGGCACTTACCGCGAGGGCACCATCCAAAGCGACGAGACCCTCACGACGCTCAATGAGAACCTTGAGGACCTGCCCATTCCCCGCGCCGAAGTCGTTGAGTGGGAGGGCGCCAACGGCGAGACCGTGAACGGCATCCTGCACTACCCGCTCGACTACGACCCGGACCGGTCCTACCCCATGATGACCGTCATCCACGGCGGGCCCAGCGGGGTGGACCTGGACGCCTGGTCGCTCGGGTGGACCGTCTACGCCCCCCTCCTCGCCCAGCGGGATGCGTTCGTCTTTCGTCCCAACTACCACGGCTCGGGCCACCACGGCCTCGACTTCGTGGAGTCGATCAAGGGCAAGTACTACGAACTGGAAATCCCGGACATCGTAAGCGGCATCGACTCCCTCGCCACTGAGGGCCTCGTGGACCGCGACTCTCTGGGCGTGATGGGCTGGTCGAACGGCGCCATCCTCACGACGCAGCTCACCATCGAGCATCCCGAGCTCTTCCAGGTGGCGGCCCCCGGGGCCGGCGACGTCAACTGGACCTCCGACTACGGCAACTGCGCCTTTGGCGTCCGCTTCGACAACTCCTACTTCAAGGGCGCCCCGTGGGAGTACACGGAGCACTACATCGAGAAGAGTCCCCTCTTTGAGATGGAGAAGGTCCAGACGCCCACCCTCATCCACCACGGCACCGAGGACCGCGCCGTCCCCTACGAGCAAGGGTGGCAGTACTACCGGTCCCTGCAGCAGATCGGCAACGCCCCGGTCCGCTTCCTCAGCTATCCCGGCGAGCCGCACGGCCTGGGCGAACTCTCTCACCAGCGGCGGAAGATGGAGGAGGACCTGAAGTGGATCGACACGTATCTCTTTGGCGACACCTCGATGGATGAGCGCGTGGCCGACCGCCTGATGGCGGAGGACGCCCCGCTCGCCCTCCTCGAAACGACGGCCCGCCCCGCAACCACCGACGGCCGGTACGGCAAAATGGTGAACGACACCCTTGTCCCCGAGACCGTGCCTCTCAACGACACGCTCGCCGTGGGCCGCTTCGAGGTGACGCAGGCCCAGTTCCGCGCCTTCGCGTTGGACTACGAGGGAATTTCTGGGGCGCCCGACCATCCCGCCCACGACGTCTCCGCCGAACAGGCCGAGGCCTACGTGGACTGGCTCCGCGAGGAGACGGGCCGCTCCTATCGCCTCCCCACCGCGCACGAACTCGAGCAGCTGGCCGAGGCGCGGAGCGGGCCCTCGGAAAACACCCCGGCGTACTGGGCCGGCTTCGCCCCAAACCCCGACGAGTACGAGCGCCTCCGCACCCGACTCGATCGGCAGCCGCTCGACGCCCTCCTGATGCGGGTGGGCAGTCGCCCGGCCGGCCACGGCGCGGAGGGCGACGGCCCACTCGTGTATGACGTGGGCGGCAATGTGGCGGAGTGGGCCACCACCGACGACGGCCCTGCGGCCCGGAACGGATCGGCCCTCACGCTCACGGACCCGAAGGCCGAGACCGATCCCACGCCGCCTCAGCGCGTCACCGGCCTGCGCGTCGTCCTCGACCGCTAGACACGTTGGGCTACTCGGGTTCCTCGGACTGCTTCCGAAAGACGATGTCCCCGTAGTACGCGGTGGCCTCGCCGTCCGTGTTATCGGTGTCCGTCATGATCGCCACACCGTTCACGGGCGGCGGGTCCTCGCCGAAGGCCTCACGGTAGTCCGCTAGCACGTTGCGCCGCTCCGTGTGCCACGTGCCCGCGTCGCCGGGCCCGCTGCGCACAGCCACCATCGTCACCCAGTCGGTAAACGGGTTGTCGAGCATAGTCCCCCGCTCGATCCGGTTGGCCCAGATGTAGTTAAGCGCACGCGTCGGGATCTCGTCGTACCCCAGCGCCCGGAGGGCCGTGAGCTTGATCCGATCGCCGAGGCCCAGGCCGTCGTAGTCGAACGTGATGTAGAGGCGGGCCGGATAGTCGTCGCCCTCCTTGGTCCGGGCGTTGCCGTCGTCAAGGACGCCGTCCACCTTCCATCGCCACTCCAGGATGGGATGCTCCGTAAGGTCGATGCGGCGCTCCGTAGCGAGGCCCGCCGCGGCATCGTCGCTCCGGGCCCGCACGACGGTGGTGCTATCGGCTCGTACCAGGTCGTACTGCGTCCGCCGGTCCACCTTGGCGAGAGAAATCGGCGCCCAGTCGTCCGGGGCGGCCTGGGAGGTATCTGCCGCCGAAAAAGCCCCGACGCGCAGCGCGTCGGGCGCGGTCCAGCCCAGAAGCCCAAGGGCCCCCACCAGGAGGCCAACGAGCACCCCAAAGGGCCGGTGTTGGATCATCGCACGGCGCGATCGTGAGTGCGGGGCGGGAACAGCATTCTTCAGTCCGCCAACACCTACGAGCGAGCGGGGAGTTCCGTTGGCCGTTACGGCCGGACCGAGCGGGACGTCGGCTCTAGTTTCAACAGCCACGCATGATCGGTCCCGTCCGGGAGCCACGCCCGTGCCGCAAGGGCCTCGTCCTCGGAGGCAAACTGGCCCACCACCACCCGGTAGGCCGGACTGCCCCGTCCGGTCGTGTCGATCACCACATCGGCCCGCAGCCCGCGCAGCCGGTGGTACAGCATCCGGTCGCGGGCCCGTTCTGCCCAGAGATCCGACGCAAGCACCCAGGTGACCCCGCCCGTCTCGTGCGTTACGCCGCCCCCACCGAAGAGCGCGGTGCGTGAGAACGTGACCCGACGTGCGGGGGCCGCCGTGTCGTCCGGTCCGCGCTCATCAGAGGGCGCGGCGACCTCCTTGGAGGCGGACGCCGAAGCAGCAGACGTCGGCGATCCTACCTCTACGTCTTCTCTCGGCACTTCCACCGTCACCTGGGCGGTGAGTGTATCGCGTCCGCGCTCATTTCGGGCCGTCACCATGAGGGTGTACGTGCCCGGACTCGTGTAGGCGTGCGACACGAGCGTCCCTACGGACAACGTGCCGTCACCAAAATCCCAGAGGTAGTTCACGGGCCGCATCGACTCCGGGGCCACCTGTGCCCGGAAGTGCCCGACGCCCCCAGCATCGAGTGTCCGGGGGGCGGCAATGTCGACGAGGCGAACAGGACGATCGGCCGAGGGCGCCGCCGTCTGCCCCACCGCGGACACGCTTGGGAGCAGACTCGCCAGAAACAGGAACAGGAATCGAAGGATCATGAGGACAGAGATCGCAGAATGAAAGACCCACGATGCTCTCATGTGTCTGCCTCGGGTCCGCCCCGCCGACGGGCCCCGAGTCAGAATCAGCACATGAGGAGCAGGGCCGCAGTTAGTTCTTGTCGTCGACCTTCGACGGCAGGACATTCTCCGGGCCGAGGGTCTCGCTCGCCTCCGGGCTGAAGGTGCGCACGCGCTGCTCCACCTCGCGGCGACGCTGCTCCAGCAGGTCCGTCGGGAGGTTGCGGCCCGCCCGCACAGAGACCGGATCGATCACTTCCGCCTGCAGCACGATGATGAGCTCGCGACGAGCGATCGTCTTCGTTTCCCGACCGAACACGTAGCGCAGGCCGAAGAACCAGGGGGGCAGATCTTTAAGAATTGGGAGGCCGCGACGGCTCGTGGTGAAGTCGGTCGAGTACAGCCCGCCAATTGCGGTCTGCTCACGGTTGAGAAGGAGGACCTGCGTTTCGGCCGTGTTGCGGTCCACCGCCACGCTGCTGCCAAACGGCCGGCCGCTGGAACGCTCCACCTTCACGTCGAGGTGAACGAAATCGAGCGGCGTGCCGGCCGAGTCGGGCAGCGCCTCCGTGATGAGGGTCGGCACGACGTCGACAATAATGCCGGTCGAGATGAACTGGGTGATCGTGTTTCCGGCAAAGTCGCGCACCTGGATTGGAATGTCGGAGCCGATCTGGATGCGGCCCTGCTCCTCACTCTGTACCGAGACGCTGGGCTGGGCAAGGGTTTTGCCGATGCCGTCGTCTTCCAGGGCGCGGAAGAACCGGGCCAGGTCGCCAAAGTCAATCTCCTCGGGCGCGGTGATCTCGTCGTTGTTGAAGAAGTCGCCGAGCGGGCCGCCCAGTTCACGCGGATTGAGCTTAAAGCGCGGCCGGTTCCCCGAATCGCCCGTGCCCCCCCCTCCGCCTCCCTGCTGTCCCTGGCCGTCCGGCGCGAGGAAGACACTCCAGTTGAGCCCCAGCTCGCGGACCCGCGACAGGTTCACCTCAAAGAGGAGCGCACTAATCTTGATTTCGGAGGTCCCCAGCGACGCCGGCATGGTCTTCGTCGCCGTCGTCGCCGGCGCGGCCCGCTCGTCCCGATCCCTCCGGTCCGTCTGGGACTCCTCTTCCTGCACAATAAAGTACCGCTCGGTCTCGCGGTAGGTGAGGCCCTGTGCCTGCAGCACAAGCTCGAACGCGTCGAAGAACTGCATGCGCGTGACGGACACGCCAATGGCATCGCTGCGCGACTCGGGATCGATGACCTGCTTGCCCGTGACACTGGAAAAGATGGGATTGATGAAGTCAATGAACTGGTCGAACGGGGTCGTCGGGAGGAACGAGACGATCTGGTCCGGGGGAATGTAGGTGCGGAGCTGGCGCTGGGTCGGTTCCTGGGCCTGGGCCGGAAGGACCACGGCCCCGCTGAGCAGAACCACGCCGGCGAGAAGGCCGAGTGCAGCACGTAGACAAAGGAGAGCGTTGCGTGTGAACATTGTAGAGAGGGAGAGGGGGTGCGGGGAGAAAGGACCGGCGCGCCCCTGATCGGCGCGCCGGGGAACAGCGATAGAGGGGTTAGTTCGTATCAATCGGCACGAGTTCAGAGTTGCCCTCGGCCTGCCGGTAGGACGGCCGGGCCGCCTCCATCTGGATGTCGACCGTTTCGGTGCGCCCATCCTTCGTGAGGCTGGCGCGCACGACGACGTTGATGGGGTCGATGCGCTCGATGGTGCCGTGCCGGACCGTAGACCCTTCGTAGACGATGTACTGCGTGGTGCCGTCCTGGAAGATGGCGCGGTTGCCGGCAATCGACAGCAGCGTGCCCCGCTCTACATCGAGCCGATCGTCGTCGGCCGACCGTGGTGCCTGCACTCGCACGTGCGGGTAGAAGGAGTTATCGGCCAGGGTGCGGGCGGGCAGATAGGCCTCGGGCACGCGGGCAAGTTCATCTCGCTCTGTGCTGAGGCCCTCGAGGCCCATAAAGTACGCGTCGAGCGTCATCGTGAAACGGACCATGTCGCGCCGGCTGCCGGTGCGGACGTCCTGCACTTCGGTGCGACTCATGTTGAGGTCGCGGATTCGGTAGAACTCGGGGTTGTTCTCCATCGCCCAGATGAAGTCGTAGAGGTTCTGGTAGTAGCCGGTCCCGTCGACGCTGAACGTGTATCGGCTAACATCGGGCGCGGTTGTGACGCCCTGAAGGCGCATGTTGAAGGCCTCGAAGCCGGTGGCCGTGTGCCCTTCGAGGTACTCCACGATGTCGGGGGTTTCGAGGGCCGCGGGCACGTACCGGTAGCGGGCGTTCCATTTGCGGACGGTTTCCTCGGCCCGGTCGGCCGACATGTCGGCCTCCGCCAGCAGCTGGGCCACCTCACCCTGTTGGCTCCGTGCGACCCGGCTCATGTCGTCGAGTCGCTGGCGAGCGGAGGGCTGGTACACTTCGGTGACGTAATAGCCGGCACCGGCGACGAGCACGAGAAGGCCAAGAAGAAGGAGAGTGTTACGGGTTGCGTTCATCTGAGGCGACGGGGCGGAAGGGGGCGAACGGAAGCGGGCGGGTGAACTCCTACGGCGTCGAGACGGTCTGTACGGGCGGCGGGGTGAGCGCCTCCTCCCGCAGCTTCTTGGTCACGTCCGGCAGTTCGATCTGGCGCGGCACGGTAATGACGAAGGGGTACGCGCGTGCCCCCTGGATGTCGGTAAACTTGAGCTCCTGTACCGTGCCGTCGAGGGCCCGGGTGAGGGCCGCCAGGTTGCTGCGCTTGAGCGCGTGGCCCTGCAGTTTGATGGTAGACGCGTCGATGCTCCAGTTGTCGAACCAGATGCCATCAATCTCGCCCGTCAGCTGGGACGTGCGCTCGATGGCCCGGCTCCACTCGTCGCTCCCCACGAGGAGCGAGTCGAGCACGTGGAGGGCACGGGTGTACGTGCGGTGGACGGCGTTCAGGCTGTCGACGCGGACCTTCAGGGCCTCGGGCGTCAGCTTGGGCATCTCCACCGGGGTGAGGGCGTGGCGCTGCTGCACCTGGGCGATTTCCTGCTCGCGCTCCATATAGCGCCACCCGAAGAAGAGGGCCACCGCAAAGAGAAGGGCGAGGACCGCCACGGTGTGCCAGGCGATGGCCGAGGGGGCTCGGGGCCGGGTGTGCGCGCCGGCGCCGAAGAGATTGACCGTGGGCGCGTGCACCATTCGCTGCGCGACCGCAAGGGCCAGCCCCGCGTCCGGCGTGAGCGACACGTCGGTCCCGAGCGATACGTCCGCGTCCAGAAGGCCGTCGTGGAGGACGTGCACGGTGGCGTCGTCGTAAAAGGCCTCGAAGCGCTCGGCCAGGCGTCCGTCGCGGGGCCCGCCGGCCAGCAGGACGTGGTGGATGTCTTTGATTCGGTACTCGTCCTGGTGAAGGAGCACCCGGCTGCAAATCGTCTCCGCCGGATCGAAGGCCGTGAGCGAGCGGAGACGCTCAACGTGACGGAGCTCGGTGCCGGTTAGGAAGAGCAGCAGGGTGTCCTCGCTGCCCACTCGGACCACGGCGGTCGTCTCGTCCGACGCCGGGGAAATGCGCGTGGCCGCGAGGTGGGTGAGCAGGGAGGCCTCTGTGTCGAGCAGGCGGCCGGCAGTGTCGACCGTCTCGTCCGTTGCGGCCAGCGCCCGAAGCGTCGGGGTCACCGACTCCTGACGCGTGGGCACGAGCGCGAGGACCCGCCGATCCGGCCCGTCGGACGCCATGGGGACGAACGCCACGCGATCGGCGTCGAAGGGGGCGTCGTAGGCAGCGCGGAGGGCGTCGAGGAGGGCGCGCTGCTCGTTGCTCGTTCGGGAGGCGAGGGCGGCGGCCTGCTCCCAGAAGGTTTGGGGTTCCACCGCCGCGGCCGATACGGTCAGCTCAACGTACGCCACGTCGGGCGTGTCTACACAGAACGCAAGGTCCGGCCGTTCGCCCGTCTTTCGCTGGCACTCCGCAAGGATCTCGCGGAGCTGGGCGGTAAACAAGGTGGCGGTGCCCCCGGACGCATCGTCTTTTTGCAGCGACCGGAGCACCGGGTCGTCCAGGTCGAGGTCGTTATCTCCAGTGCCCACCTCCAGCGTGAAGTCCGCCTCGTCGCTCGTTTTCATGCCGGGGAGCACGTCCGAAAAATCATCGGACGTGGTGGCGCCGCCCGATTGGTGGCGCGGGCGCACCATGCGGTGGAGCACCTTGTCGCCCGTGTCGGACGTGCGGAGGAGCACCGCTTCGATGGTGTCGGGCGTGAGGGACACGCCCAGGACCGTGCGGGGGGAAGAGTCGGGAGAGGCCATGGAAGGGAACAGTCGAAGGGGGGAACGGAACGGGGGCTATTTCAGGAGTTGCAGTAGGCGCCGCTTGTTATTGGCGTAGCTCATCGCCACGTCGAGCGTGATGTCGCCGTTGCGCACGAGTCGGGTCAGGTCCTGCTCCAGCGTGGTCATGCCCTGGTCGGTGCCCTGCCAGATCATCTGGTAGATCTCGCCCACGTTGCCGTTTTTGATGGCGGCGCGGGAGGAGGGGGTCATCCAGAGCACTTCCTTGGCGAGCACGCGCCCGCCGCCCACGGCGGGGAGCAGCTTCTGCGAGACCACGCAGCGGAGCACGTCGGCGAGGCGGTGGCGCACCCGGTCCTGCTCGTCGGTTGGGTACTCGGCCACAATGCGGTCGATGGTCTCGATCGCGCTTCCGGTGTGGAGCGTCGAGAAGACCTTGTGGCCGGTGTCGGCCATCTCCATGGCCGTCGAGATCGTTTCGGGGTCGCGCATTTCTCCCACCACGACGATGTCGGGGTCCTGGCGCAGGCCCTGCACCATGCCATCGACAAAGCTATCGACATCGGTGCCGACCTCGCGGTGCCGCACGATGCACTTCTTGGAGGTGTGAATGTACTCGAGCGGCTGGGCGACAATCAGGACGTGGCCCTCAATGTCCTGATTGTTGGCGTCGACGATGGCGTCGAGCGTGGTGCTTTTTCCGGAGCCGGTCACGCCCGTAAAGAGCGTCAGTCCGTCGCGCACGTAGCGGAACATGAAGCCGCGCTCGATGAGGGGATGAAAGCCGAGAGAGCGCAGGGGGCGCGGGGCCCACGCCAGCATGCGCATCGAGAGCGCGAGGTGCCCCTGATCGAAGTAGACGGTGGTGCGGAAGCGGCGGTCGGCCTCGTCCTCGTCGACGGCCAGCGAATAGCCGAAGTCGACGGCGAAGTGGTCCAGGAGCTGCTCCAGTTGGTGCGGAGCAAGGAGAACGACGAGGAGTACGTCGGCCTCAGCCATCGAGAGGTGCCCGCAGTCGGGGTACGCTTCTTTGCGGCCGTCGACCCGGTACCAGATCTGCTCGTTGGCCGCGGGGCCGCCGAGGTCGAGGTCCGAGGCGTTCAGGTCCATCATCCGGCGGGCCAGCGCCGCAAACTGGGTGCGGCCCGCCTCGCGGTCGGCCTCGCCAAGGGCCTGAACCTGCTCGGCGTACCAGCGGACCCGGCGGGGGCCGTCGAGGTCCTCGGGGGCGCGCTGCGCGAGGGAGCGAAGGGCAACCGGAAGGTCGATCGGGGCGGCGGACGCGACGTCAGAAGTGGAGGGAGAGAGCGTCATTTATGGGCGTGATAGGGGTGAAGGGGCTGCCCCAATATCGTCGGCCCGGGTCGCGTGTCCCCTATCCAGTGGCCCGAGTGGAGTGCGCCGCATTTTCCTCCCGGATAGGGAGGTTTGGCGCACTTCCTTCAGACCGTCCGTTTTCCCCCACTCTTGTATGCGCCAACAAGATCGCCCGCCCATCAGGGCGCCTCAGCTATCACCGGGGTCGCCCCCTCCATCCACTCGGTGTAGGCGATCAGGTGGACGCCCTGCGGCACGTTGTAATTCAGCGACGGCTCGGTGCCGGTCGAGGCCGGGAGCGTTGAGTACACCATGATGCCGCCCTTCGGCGTGATGTCGCCAATGGCCTCCACCCCACCGATCACGTTGGTCTTGTTTCCGCCGCCCTTGAAGTCAACCGAGCCATTTGCCTTGATGCGCCCGACCAGGCCGACATTTCCGTTAAAGGTGACGTTGCCATTTACGTAGATCCACAGCGAAACGCCCTCGGGAAGATTCTCGGCAATCCAGTTCTGGACGATCGTCGCGGACGTTGTCGCCGACGGGACCTGTTCGTAAGTCGGGGTGATCATTCCGGTGTTTCCTCCCCCGCCGAGTGTCAGATCCCCGTTCACGTAGATCTCGATGTGCGCCTGATTGCGCTTGCCGTAGGCGTTGGTGCCGTCACGATAAAACTGAAGCCCACTGTTCCCCTGAAGCCCCAGGTCGCCGTTAATAAACCACTGGAAGGGGTTGTCGGGCGTGCCAGCGCCAGTAACAGTGGCGCCGCCTAGGTTCTGCTGCCAGCCGGACGACTCCAGGTTCTCCACCGAGTTACCGGAAATCTGGAATCCCCTTCCTCCGCCCTGGCCCTCTCCATTCCCATTGCCTCCCCCCTTCCCTTTTCCCTTCCCGTTCCCACCACCGCCGCCAGAGGCCACGGTGTATGCCTCGGCCCCGGAGAACCGCGTCAGGTCGGAGAAATCCGTCGGAATGAACGGCACGGGATCCACGCTCTGCGTGAGCGGAGGCATACTGCCATCTTCTTGTGTGGGCGGAAAGAAGTGAGACGATGGGGAACCGCCGCTCAGCTGGTCCGAGTACGATCCCGTCCCCTCCACCCGCGAGCTTCCGAACACGTCGAGCATCCCGTTCGCGTGCACGTTCGCCGGGTAGTCCGATGTGCCTTGACGCACCTCATTGTTGCCGTTCATCGTGAGGGTCTTGTCGGTGGCGAACGCCATCCGCGAGGGATAGCCGATGCCGACGTCCGTAACGCCTTTGATGTAGGTGGCGCGGAGAACGTACTCTCGCGGGTCGCCAGTGCGACCGTCTACGAACGTACCCACCGACTCTACAGTCACCGTGTCGTCGAGCACCATTGTAGATTCAATGGCCGGGGCGGGCTTCGCCGGGCCGTGTGCATGGAGGTAGTCCACGATGCGCGTGCGGTAGGTGGCCGGGCCGTACGTCGTCTCCGGAATTGTGAACGCGGCGGTGTCGGCCCACACGAGCGGGGTCGACACGAGGCGTCGGACCATCCGCTCCAGGCCCACCTGCGCGGCCTCGCGGCCGAAGTCATCGGCCTGGGCCACGGCGGTAACCTGCGTACCGCCGTCATTGGTGCGGCCGGTGGTGTAGAGGACGACGCCGACGGTCAGCGACGCGAGAAGGACGAGGATGAGCGATTGTTGTCCCATGTGCGTTGGTTGGATGGGCGAGCCGCGATGCGCGACCACAATGGAGAGGGGAATGGGAAACGGACCCCCTACAGTGTCCGTCCCAGGTTGGCGGGGCGGAAGACGCGGCCCCAGCGGGTCTGGTCGATGTGTTGCCGCATGCCGCCGACGGCCTCGGTGCGGCCACCGCCGAGGGGCGATACCATGCGCATCCGGACCTCTACTTCCCGCACGTCGGCAGTTGAGGCCGCCGGTACGCCGGGAGCGGCACGGAGAAGAATTTGGAACTGCGTAAGGGTGGGCGACGACTGCGCCAGGACAGGGCGTCCTTCACAGTTCGTCGCGGAACTGGGCGCCTCCTTCCGCACAATCCGGAAGAGCTCGACGGTCTCGTACTGGTCGCCCGGCGTCAAGTCGTCCTCGTCCAGCACCTGCACGGTCGTGCCCATCATCTCTCGCTCGTAGCATACCAGCCGCGTCCCCCCGGTCGGTCCGATGGCCGCGTAGTGCGCATCCCGAGCTACGCCGATGACGGACGCATCGCTGCTGGACGCAAATGCGGCGGGCGCGATCCGGAACGAGAAAACGTCCGTGGCCTCGAAATCTGTCGATTGGAACGCATCTCCCGCCGTGATTTCAGCCCCGGTGAGGCCGGAGCCAACGTTGTTGAGGTCCTGCTCCACCATGCGCGCCCAGTCGATCACGCGCGTCTTGGCCGTCGCGTACTGGGTGCTATCGATGGCGGTCTCCTGACCGCGGAAGGCGAGGACCGCCAGGAGAAGAATAACGGTGCCGCCGATGATGGTGGCGACGAGATGGTCGAGGAGAACGTGCATGGGCGTGGCGGGCTACATCCCGAGGCGAACGGGATACGGTGGGATGGACGGGCAGGCAAAGCCCTTTCCGTAGTAGGGGAAGAGAATGGCGTTCGTCACCTGATCGTACTGAAGGACTCGCTGAAAGCGCATCTGCAGCGGCTCCCCGTCGGCCCCACGGATGCTCTCGTGCGTGATGGCGAGGTCTACCTCTTTCGCAAACGTGGGGGTGACCGACGGGGCGTACGTATTCTCATCTACGTAGCGGATGGTGATGTCCTCAATCCGGTAGGTGTAGCCGTCGCGCTCCACCTCGATGGGGTCCTCGGGCGTGGCGAGGCCGTGGAAGCCTTCCACGTAAAAGCAATTACGGAACCGCTCGGTAGGGGTGGCGCCGGCCCCGCACTGCGCGAGGGCACCGTCCTCGGAGTCGTAGAAGAATCCGTCTGCGACAGCCGAGAAGACGGCCGGATCGTCGACTCGGCCGCATGTTTTGTTGGCGTCGTCCACGGCGTCGGCGACATGCTTCGCGACGTACCGGTCGAAGTACTGGCGGTCCATGTGTTCGAACGCGTCGGTCGCCACGCCCTGCACCGGCGTGGCGAGTTCGCTGAAGGTTTGGTGGGTCGTAGAGCCCACCACGCCCTGTTGAAGAGACAGCATCACGAGCATCAAGAGTCCGATGGCAAGAATGCCGTAAAGGGTTTGGGTCATGGAGAGAACAGGCGCTTAATCGGTGGAGACGACCCGGAGGAGTTCGTCGATGCTGGTGTCGCCGCGCTTCACCACCTCGCGGGCGGAGGCGAGAAGCGTGAGCATCCCCTCCGCAATCGCAGTATCGCGAATGGCGTCCTCATCGATTGACTCTTCTGACTCAACAATGAGGTGTCGAATGGCGCGGGAGAAATATAGGGCCTCGGCGATGGCCTGCCGGCCGCGGTAGCCGCTTCCGGCGCACTTGCGGCACGAGCGGTTCTCCCCGGCGCGGTAGAAGTCAGTCTCGCGCATCTCGGCATCCGAGAATCCCAGTTCACGGAGCAGCACGGGGTCGGGCGATGGATCGACCTGGCGGCAGGCCGGGCACAGGGTGCGCACGAGGCGCTGAGCCACGATCAGGTTGATGGCGTACGCGATGAGGAAGGGCTCCACGCCCATCTTGTAGAGCCGACTCACGGCGCTGGGGGCGTCGTTGGTATGGAGCGTGGAGAACGTGAGGTGGCCGGTGTTTGCCAGCTTGATGGCCAGCTCGGCGGTCGGGCGGTCGCGCATCTCTCCCACCATCACGATGTCGGGGTCGTGGCGCAGGATGGAGCGCAGGGCGTCTTCCAGGTGGAGGCGCGGGCCGAGCTTAATCTGCCGGGCCCCCGGAAGGATGTATTCCACCGGGTCCTCGACCGTTAGCACGTTGCGCTGCGGATCGATGACCGAGTGGAGGGCGGCGGCGAGCGTGGTGCTCTTGCCCGAGCCGGTGGGGCCGGTCATGATGACCATGCCGTGCGGCTGCGTGATCGCCTTCTCGAAGCGCGCGAGGGCCTCGGGTTGCAGGTTAATCTGGCGCAGGTCGGTGAAGACGCGGCGGTCGTCGAGCACACGAATCACGATGCTCTCGGCCTTGACCTCTCGGCTGGTGTCGGCCAGCGGGAGCACGGAGACGCGGTAGCGGATGAGGCTGCCGTCGACCGTGCGCTGGATGTATCCGTCCTGCGCAACCTCGCGGTCGAAGCGGTCGACGTTCAGGCAGCGGTCCTTCACCACGGCCAGCATGGCCTCGGGGTGCACCTTGTCCTGGGTGTGCCAGAGCTGCAGCATCCCATCGACGCGCATGTGGATTTCGGTCTCGCGGGCCGGGCTGGGAAACACGTGGATGTCACTCGCTCCCATCCGCACGGCCTCCACGAGGGCGGCCTCGAACAGGTTGATGAGCGAGGAGCGGTTGATTTCGGCCTCCAATTGCTCTTCGTCCACGAGGCCCCGGTCGCGCTCCTCGTAGGAGGCGCCCAGGTCGAACGAACTGGCCTGCTCGTCGGCCTCAATGCGCTCGAGGTACTCGTTGCGGCGGGGGTAGAGCTCGTCGAGCAGGGGCGCCACAATGGCCTCCGGCGCGTACCGCAGCTCAAAGTGGGCGAGGCCCACGTCGTGGGCAATCTGGTAGAGCTCGGGGCGGGTGGGATCGTACGTGGCAAAGACGAGGCGGGAAATGCCGCGCTGCTCGTCCCGCTCCTCGCGGAGCGGCAACAGGCGCATGGCCAGCAGCTTGTCCTGGTCCGGCCGGTCGAACTGCTCAATGACGCGGCGCACGAAGTCGGCGTTGATCTGGTCGGGGTCGACCACCTCCTCACGGAAGGCGTAGATGCGGGCCGCCTCGGCAAAGACGAGGGTGCGGTCCACGGTCGGGTGCTTGGCCAACACGCGCCAGAGGGCCGTCCGCTCGCCGGTGCGGGTCCACTCGGCGTGCGTCTCGCGGGCCTCCTGCGGCGTAATCGACTGGGCGCGGAGGAGCGCCGTTACCACACGGTCGCGCTGCAGGGCTGCGGGGAGCTCGTCCGTCGCGGCGGCCGTCCCATTACGTGACAGAGCGCCGACGGGCGAATCGACCGACACATCGTCGGTGTCGCCCGGGCGGCCGTCGCCCCCCGTCGCCCCGGTCTCAAGAAAAACGAATCCCTCCTCGTCCCGGTACGTGTTCACGTCTTTGTCACTCATGAAGATGGGGGAGAGAGAAGGGTTAGTTTTTGAACATGATGTCCGAGGTCGTGGGCTGAATCAGCGCCGACTCGGCGGAGACGATCGTGAGAATGGCCACCATGATGGAGATGACCACGGCGGTGGCGGTCTTGATGCCCTCGACGGTCGCCTCCAGCTTCAGGGTGGTTTCCTTCTCGTAGAACTCGCCCATCTCATTGGCACTCTCGCGCACGGAGCCGGTCTCGGCGCCGGTGCGGAAGCGAGCCAGCACCATCGGCGTGAACACTTCGGCGGCCTCCATGGCCGCGATGAGGTCGGTGCCGCGCGCCATCATGAGAGGCACGGTCACCGTCTTCACCTGGTGCTCGATGTAGGTGTTGCCCGTGGCCTCGGCGGCGATCTTCATGACCTCCTGGTTCTCCCCCGCGCCGGTGTAGAGCACACCGAACACGCGGCAGAAGACCTCCAGGTTGAGCTTGTGAAGCAGCGGCCCGATGAACGGCAGCTGGATCATGTACTTGTGGATGAGGAACTTGCCCTTCGTGGTCTGCGACCAGGCAATGAACGCGCCGGTGGCCACCACGAAGACGCCGACCACCCACATCCAGTACTGGTCCATCCAGCCGGCGAAGGCGAGGGACGCGGACGTGAGCGGGGGCAGCTCGATGTTGTAGTTGACGAAGAGCCCGGCGTAGGAGGGGATGATGTACCAGATGTACCACACGAACGCCGCAATCGTCGCCAGAAGCGTGAGGGTCGGGGTGATGAGGGCGCTTCGGACGTTCTTCTTGAACTCGTCCTTGCGCTCCAGGTACTTGGCGGTCGCCTCGAACATCCCGGCCATGTTGCCGCTGGAGGCCGCGAGGCCGAGCATGTAGGCCGTAAACTTACCGAGCACGTGCTGGTGCTTCATGAACGCATTCTGGGCATTCATGCCGCTCTTGAGGTCGGCCTGCAGGTCGCGCATCATCTGGCGGAGCGGCGCGCTCGTGGCGTCGGCGATGAGGAGCGTGAGCACCTCGTCGAACGGCAGCTGGCGCTTGAGCATGTTGGCCGCCAGGCGCACGAAGAGCACGATGTCCGTGCTCGACGGCTTCATCTGGACGTCCAGCAGCTTCTTCTGCACCTTCAGGACTTCGAGCCCCATGCGCTCCAGGGCGGCGTGTACTTCCTGTGGAGTATAGGCCTTCTGCTCGCCCTTCACGACGGCGCCGGCCGCGGTACGCACCTTGTACCGGTAGGTGCGGCGCTGCTCCACGGTGTCGGGTCGAAACTTGTGCTTCTCGGAGAGGTCGTCGATGCGGCGGTTCGCCGCGCGCTTGCTGGGGGCGAAGACGGTGCCGCGGACAGGCTCGCCGATGGTGTTGACCCCACTAAAGCGGTATTCGCGGACGGGCATGGACGGGGGCGAGGGAAGCGAGTGAAGGGGGACGTGGGGGCTGATTCTCGTAGGGCGGCGCGAGTCCTTCTGCTTCAGTGGACCGCCCGGCGGGAAGCACCCTCCCGGAACCCCAAGCGCCCCCCGATCAGAGCCATCGACCGGGGAGCGTACTTGAGGAACTATTGCTTTCGACCGAAAGCTCTATTGGGCGGCAGCTTCACCAAGACGAACTACTTCGCCGGTGATCGACGCATCCGAGAGTCCGTTGTCGACGGTGTTGTCGATAGTTGCCGTGACTTCGTTCTCAAGTTCAGCATTAACGCACGTGATCACTGGGCCGGCACCGTCAGCAAGGGTGCAGGCGCCATTGAGGGTGACGTACGCTCCAGTCGCGTCAGTCTGGTACCCGAGTTGGTTAAGGTCTGTCAGCGCCGTGAAGTCAGCGAAGTCGGCAGGACCACCGAACGGTTGCGCCTTCTGGGCCCATGCCTGGGCGTCAGAAGCAATGCGGACCGCGTCGTTCAACATGGCGTCCGCGTTGGACTTGACGTTGTTTTGCGAGAAGGCCTGGATGCCGACAACCGTCGCGATGCCGACGATGACCGTAGCGAGGACGAGGAGGAGAAGTTGTTGTTGTCCCATGGGAGGAGTTGTTCAGAAAGGGGAAGGACTTTGTTGGAAGTGCTCGGGGAGCACCTTGAGGTATTGCGCCGGGGTAGCCCTCCGTTGGATCGAGCCCGCCGGAGCACTCCGTTTTTGACGCAAACCAAGTGTAGGGCCCTCCTCGGGCTTGGACCGTGAAGGAGCGGCGCACCCGAAGGGAAGATTTGCCGCGTCACAGGGAGAGATGTGGCGCACCGCCCCCAGAGGTTTGGCGCACTCCCCCGCCGTCCATTCCGAACTCAGTACACCGTCAACTTTGTTTTTAGGGGGGAGCGAACTCAAAATCCCTGAGGCAGGTCGCTTCGAGCGCACCCCGGAGAGCACTCGGTCGCTCCGCTCCCAGCGCAGCCCGGTGACTATGCGGTCGCACTCCACGAGCACTTCTTCGCTTACGCTCAGGGCGCTTCGCTCCCAGCACAGTCGAGAAGCCTCCCCGAAAGCGGCGGCTTCGCCAGGAAGATGTCTCGACCGTGCTCGAAATGACGTGCTGGATGTTCGGGATTTTGAGTTCGATTCGGCCCCCAAAGAATTAACTTGACGAAGTACTCAGCCCCGACCGCCCCCCTTCGAGTCGTCGACGGGTCCCCTGCGCGGGTACCAGAGGACGAATTGCCATCTCAATCGAACGCACCTCACTTCGACCGAAGGCGCGACTGCAGAGAGCCGGAGCGGGGACATCTCCACGGCCTCAGCATTTTCGGTCGGTTTCAGCAGGCCCCAGAAGATCTCTCCCCCCTTCATGCTACCGGTGCTAAAGGGCGCAGCGCATACACCGCCCCGCCGGCCGTGAGCCCCGCCACGCCCGCCGCGACGTAGAACACGGCGTCGATGCCGCCCCACACCAGCGCCGCGCCCATCAGCAGCGGCCCCACGGCCTCCCCCACCCGCAGCACCATCCCATTCAGCGACAGGACCACGCCGCGGGAGGCGTCCGAGGTCAGCTCCGTGAGGCACGTCTGCAGGGCGGGCTGGTTGAGGCCCTGCGCTACGCCGAACAGGAGCGCGGCTGCCCCGACGCTCCACGGTCCGGATGTGAGCGGCATGCAGGCCAGCGCCCCGCCGTCGATGAGCAGTGAGACTTGGATGAGCCGGCGCGGCTCAATGGCGGTGGTCAACCGCCCGATTTGCGTCGCCACTAAGCCGCTCGACACCGACGCCGCCGCGAGTACAACGCCTGCGACGGTGGACGGTGACCCGAACCGGGCGTCCAGCAGCTCGGGCACGTACGTGATGAACGCCCCGAAGAGCAGCACGAACACGCCCAGGTTGACCAGCAGGAGCCCCACCACGCGGCGGTCCGTGAGCCGATCGCGCGCCACGGCGCGGTAGTCGGCGAGGGTGTGTGCGCGCTGGAGCGGCGGCGGATCGAGCCCCCAGGCCACCGCCGCCGCCACGGGCAGGGCCAGGAGCGGAAGCGCAAACGGCCAGAACCAGGCGATGGCGGCGAGCGCCCCGCCGAGTGCCGGGTATAGGGCCGTGCCCACGTTGAGGGCCGAGGCGTTGTAGCCCACCGCGGCGGCCCGCTTCACTCCGTCGTACCGGTCGCCGATCATGGTGACGGCGAGTCCTACGAGGGGGGCCGCGGCGGCCCCCTGCACTGCCCGCAGGGCCAGCAGCAGCGGGAACGACCGCACCAGCGCGCACGCCCCGCCCGCCAGCCCGAACACCACCAGCGTGGGCACCAGGACCCGCCTCCGCCCCACCCGGTCGGCCAGCACGCCCGCGATCGGAGCGCTCAGGATGCCCGGCAGGGCGTAGGCCGTCACCACCCATCCGACCGCTCCCCGCGATACGCCGAGCGCCTCTTCGAGGAGGGGAAACGAGGGGGCCACGCTCGACACGTTTCCCACCGCCACGACCGTCACGCCGAAGAGCAGCCAAAGGCCTGGGTCGCGGAGCGGGACCGTAGGGGCGGGCGTTCCGTCCGCCTCCCTCGCCCCGGACTCGTTCGACGCCTCCTCAGAGCCGACCATGTCCGTCCTGCCTCATCCCAGGAACCAGTGCCAGAGAGCCGCGAGGCACTCTCCCCCTACTCGACAGAGAGGATGCGGTAGCCGTACGGCCCGAGCTCCATCGCATCGCCCGAGACCTCTTCCCCAGTCGTCGCGTCCACGAGCGTCGCGTCAGTGTACTCGGCCGGCACGTCCACCGTCGCCGCCTCGCCGCGCACATTCACGGCCAGCAGCATCTCTTCCTCGTCAGCGCTGCGGGTGTACACGAGCACGTCCTCCGCGTCCGGCGAGAGCACGTTCAGTTCTCCGTGCTGCAGGGCGGGGCTGTCACGATAGAGCGAGAGCTGGGAACGGAAGAAGTCCGTGAGCGCCGCGTCCTGCTCCCAGTCGTGGGGCGTACGGGCGAAGAACGAAACCGTGTCCTGCACCCCTAGCTCCTGTCCGTTGTAGACGAGCGGCACGCCCGGCAGGGTGGACGCCAGAACGAACGCCGCCTTCGAGCCCTCGACCCCGTCGAAGAGTTCGGGCGGCGGGGCGTCCCACATCGTCTCGTCGTGGTTCGTGGTAAAGCGCATCCGCCTCCCGTCCCCGGGCAGGGCGTTGAGGGTGGAGTCGACCTGGCTCGCGAGCGTCCCCACCGGTCGATCCTCGGACCACACGCGCTTCAGCCGGTCGTAGAAGGGCCAGGCATAGGTCAGATCGAAGCCCACCTCGTGCATTTCAGGTTCGGCCGCCTCGGCCAGCATCATTACCGGCTTCACGGCCTCCACCGAGTCGATGGCCGCGTCCCAGAAGTCCGAAGGCACCGCCCCGGCCACGTCCGCCCGGTAGCCGTCGATGTTGAACTCGCGCACCCAGTACTGCATGGCATCGATCATCTCCTGCCGGGTGCGCGGGTTGTCGTAGTCGAGGTCGACCACGTCGGTCCAGTCGGTCGTGTCGCCGTTCATCACGGGCACCGTGAAGCCGTTGATGGGCCCGTCGGTGTACATGTCGGGGTGCTCCTCCAGCCAGGGGTGGTCCCAGGCCGTGTGGTTGGCCACGAGGTCGATGATGATGTGCATGTCGCGGGCGTGCACCGAGTCGACGAGGGCCTGAAAGTCCGCCTTCGTTCCGTAGTCGGGGTTGACGGCCCGGTAGTCTTTGATGGAGTACGGCGAGCCGAGCGGCCCAATCTCACTCTTGCGCCGCTCCTCCCCAATCGGATGGATGGGCATGAGCCAGAGCGTGTTGATGCCCAGTTCTTCGATCTCGTCGAGGCGACCGATGAGCCCCCGAAAGGTGCCCTCCTCCGAGGCATCCGGGATAAACACCTCGTAGATCGTGGCGTCCTGCACCCAGGCGGGCTCCCCCACTCCCTCAATGGCATCCGACTCGGGAGCCGGGGGCTCGGCGGATGGGCCGCAGCCCATCACAAGCCCGAGAGTGAGAGCGGCGGCGAGCGTGACAGCAAGCAACGAGCGGGACATGGTGAACACGCGTATTGGGAACCAGCAAGCGAGAACCGAGGGTCGTCTGGTCCCCCCAGTATAGGAGACCGTGTCCTTTTCGTCCATCCCCCGGGGGTTTTCCCCTCACCGCTGGCCTGGGCTCCCTGCTGGACGCGCCACCGTCGCCCGCCGGTTCTGAAGACGCGTATACACAGTTGTCCAAAAAAGATAGAGGAGCGCGCCCGCCATCAGCCCCGCCCCCGCGTCGATGGCGTAGTGAAAGCGGCCGTAGGGGGTCGACACAGCAATGCCCCCACGAGCCCCCACAGGAGGGCCCGCCACGTCCACCGCCGGGGCGCCAGCAGACACGCAATGCCTACACTCATGCCGACGTGCGAGCTCGGGAAGGCACCCGTCGCGATGCCGTCCATCCGAAACGGCACGTAGATCCAGGCCACCAGTTGCGGAAACCAGCCGGAGGTCATCTGCGACACGTCCGGCTGGGGAAGAGGCCCCGCGACCGGGAACGCGATGAAGACCGCCAGGAAGCTCACAAACATGCCCGTCACAACGAACGCGAACCGGGGAAGCCGGTCCGGTGCGGCCCCCCACACGCCCAGGGTACTGCCGATGAGCAGGAGATAGTACGACACGTACAGCAGATGAAACAGCTCCCACCACAGCCCCGCGATGCCAACAGCAACCACGAGATGGGCCGAGAGCGCCCAAGCGTACACGCCGCCCCTCTCCACTTCCGGAACCAGAATCAGCCCCGACAGCACCAGGTACCCGGCGACCAGCCCGTCAACGTAGACCAGCGAACGGTGCATGCCCCCCTTCGTGTCGAACAAAACCGAATGCTGGCACGGATATGTTCGCCGATCCTCCTTATTTTTCGGACCGCCGAGCACCAGTGAGCTACACGGGGGAGCGCCCCGTCACGTAATTCGTCAGGGAGTCGACGGTTGCCTCGGCCTCTCGCAGCAGGGCCTTCACACAGTCGCCCATCGATACGATTCCGGCCAGGCGGCCCTCAATCATCACGGGGAGGTGACGGCACCGGGCCTCAGACATGAGCGATAGACACGTGTTGAGGGACGTGTCAGGGGTCACCGTCAGAAGATCTTTCGTCATCACCTCGTCTACGCGCGTCGTCTTCGAAGTGCGCCCCTGCAACGCAATGCGGCGCAGGTAATCCCGCTCCGTAAAGATGCCCAGTGGCGATCCGTCCCGCATCACGAGAATCGATCCCACCCCGAAGTCGACCATCGTCCCAATGGCCTCGTACACGGTGGTATTGGGCGAGGTCGTGACGACCGTCGTGCCTTTCCGACGAAGAAGATGGCGCACTTGGGTGCCCATTGGGGCTCCCCTTCCGGGGCGGTATGTGGGGTCACGGTGTTTCCGCGCGACCAGCCGGAGGCTGAGCGCACCTCCTAAAAGATACCACATGCTACGACGCCACCTCCCGGGCGTCGAGGATCAGTCCGTTCTGCGCCTCTTCTACACTCTGTACGTACGCCGTTGCGACCTCGGCCGCCGGGAGCCCCCCGGACGGATCCTCGCCCATCGCCTCCAATGTCTCGCTCACCCAGGGCGGACTGACTGCATTTACGCACAGGCCGCGCGGCATCTCCAGGGCCGCCGCCCGGACGAACCCTTCCAGGCCCGCGTTCACCAGGCTAATCGCCGCGCTTCCTTCCATCGGCTCCTGGCTGAGGATGCCGCTCGTGAGGGTCATCACACCATCGTCGCGCACCACGTCGAGCCCTTTCCGCACGAGATTGACCTGCCCCATCAGCTTGTTGGACAGACTCTCGTCGAAGTCGTCGTCCCCGAGCTCATCGAGCGCCCCGAAGGCCGCGACCCCGGCGCAGGACACGACCGCATCGACCGGGCCCACCTCGGCGTAGAGCTGCTCGATCGAGTCCGGACGGGCCAGGTCCACCTGCACGTCGCCCGAGGTGTGCCCGGCCGCAATCACGTGGTGGGTGGCGTCCAGGGCCTCCACCACTGCGCGCCCAATGGTCCCCGTCCCGCCAACAACAAGAATGTCCATATCCATCCAGAAGAAAATGAGAGTGACAGCGCATGAAGGACTTCGTCCGCCTCCCCCCTAAACACAAAATGCCAGACGGTGGGGCCGCCTGGCCAAAACCCGATTGGGTCCTGCAGTCAAAAGGGCGTCTTCGAGCCGGGCCCTCCGCTTCAAGCCTCGAAGCACCCACGCCGCCGAAGCGGCCGTGTGGGACAGCGCCCCCGACAGGCACTGTACGGCGAGCCCGGCTCTTTGGAAGAAGACGCCTTCCGTATGTCAAAAGGCCACGCTCCGTCTCGGTCACGGAGCGGCCACGCCGTGGATTACCACTGACGCTCGGTCACGCGCTCAACGCCGATCGCGCTCAGGCCCTTGTCGGTTTCTTCGATTTCAAATTCAACTCGATCGCCTTCTTCCAGGTCCTCGTCGGGGACCTCACTGTGGTGGAGAAAAACGTCGTCTTCTCCTTCGTCGGGTTCGGCGAATCCATATCCCTTCGCGGGACTGAACCACTTAACGGTTCCTTGCACCATGATTCCGGTTGTGGGTTGATGATCTTCTGATGTTCGATGTTCTCTCAACGTCCTCGTGCCTGCGGCAGAGGGAGATGAGAGATGATTACAATGGGTCATAACGCAGTGTGCAAACACGTGTTCTCCCCGTGCGCGTCCCTTTCGGTTCGGGCACGACAAAATCACAGGCCGCTGGGAGGGTCTTCTTGAGCAGGGCCAAGCCTCAAACGAAAACCCCACCCGGACCGCCGATAGCGGCGTCCAAGTGGGGTCGGGGCCGTGGAGCTACGGGGATTCGAACCCCGGACCTCTGGAGTGCGATTCCAGCGCTCTACCAACTGAGCTATAGCCCCGAGTGGCACGCGGCAGCGCCAGACACTGCCGATTGATCGGTATGTCATCCGCTGCTACGGCGCCGTTTTGTACGCTGTTCCGGCGCCCGTGGCTCAATCGGGCCGCCATCCCGTGAGAACTGGACGAAGCAGTCGTGCTCGTGACAAGTGTGTAAGAAGCTCCACTGGACGGGCACGACGGCCCCGAGGCCACAGTACAGTTTTCGTGGATCAATTTCCGCAACGCCGCCCCGGTATGAGTCACCAAAACCTGCCGACAAAGACCTGTCCGGTCTGTCACCGCGAATTCGAATGGCGGAAAAAATGGGCCGACGACTGGGAGAACGTAAAATACTGCAGTGAACGCTGCCGTCGCAACAAGGACCGCGACTCCGTGCCCTGGGCCAAAGAGGAGTCGTGACCGCCGGGGCGCCGGAATCGTTCGGGCCCCTGTTGCCTCACAGCCGGCACTCATGCTTTCCCTCCCCCGCTGATCCGCCCACCGCCATGCCATCCACCGCCCTCGTCTGGATCCGACACGACCTTCGCACCCGCGACCACGAGCCGCTCCGCAGCGCCGCCGAGCGCCACGACCGCGTGGTGCCCGTCTACTGCTTCGATCCGCGCCACTTCGGCACCACGATGTTCGACCTTCCGAAGATGAGCGCGGTCCGGGCCCGATTCCTGCGCGAGAGCGTTGCGGATCTGCGACAGTCGTACCGCGATCTCGGGGCGGACCTGGTGGTGCGCCGCGGCCGCCCCGAGGAGATCCTGCCCGAGGTGGCCCGCCAGGTAGCGGCCGATGAGGTCCTGATGTACCAGGAAATTGGGACGGAGGAGCGCGAGACGGAAGAGGCCGTGAAGCAGGCGCTGGACGACACGGAGGCGACCCCGGGCTTCTTCTGGGGAAAAACGCTCTATCACATCCAGGACCTTCCCTTCGACGGCCCCGACGACATTCCGAATGTCTACACGAACTTCCGGAAGGGCGTGGAAAAGCAGAGCCGCATCCGTGAGACCATCTCCCCGCCCGAGTCGCTGCCCGCTCTCCCAGACAACATGGAGCCGGGCGCACTCCCCACCCTCGACGACCTGGGCTTCGAGGCCGACGGGTCGGTCGACGAGCGGGCCGTTCTTCCTTTCGAGGGCGGCGAAACTCGGGGACTCGATCGGATCGACGAATACATCTGGCGCGAGGACCGGCTCCGCACGTACAAGGCCACCCGAAACGGCCTTCTCGGGGCCAACTACTCGTCCAAGTTCAGCCCCTGGCTCGCCCACGGCTGCATCTCGCCCCGCCAAATCTACGAGGAGGTGCAGCGCTACGAGGACGAGCGGGTAAGCAACAAGTCGACCTACTGGATGACGTTTGAGCTCATCTGGCGCGACTTCTTCACGTTCGTCGCGTGGAAGGGCGGCGCCCGTCTCTTCCGCCCCGGCGGCCTCCTCGGGAACGACATCGACTGGCGCTACGACGACGCGGCCTTCGACCGATGGGCCACCGGCACCACCGGCATCCCGTTCGTCGACGCCAACATGCGGGAACTCAACCAGACCGGCTACATGTCCAACCGCGGCCGGCAGAATGTCGCCAGCATGCTCTCCCAGAGCCTCAAGCTGGACTGGCGCCTGGGCGCGGCCTACTTCGAAAGCCGCCTCGTCGACTACGACGTGGCTTCGAACTGGGGCAACTGGGCCTACAACTCCCGCGTCGGCAACGACCCCCGCTCCCGCTACTTCAATATCGTGAAGCAGGCCAAGCGGTACGACGAAAACGGCGACTACGTGCGCACCTGGCTGCCCGAACTGGAGGGCGTGCCGGACGAGTTCGTGCACGAGCCGCACCGCATGTCCCCCGAACAGCAAAAGCTCTACGGCTGCGTCCTCGGCGACGACTACCCGTCCCCCATCGTGGACCTCAACGAAACGTACCAGCGGATTCAGCGGGAGCGGGCGTAGTGGAGAACCGCATGCCGCAATCGACAATGTTACGCTTTCTTCCCCAATTCCTCATGCATACCGGTCCGAGTTGACGTTCCTTGGACCCACAAGTTCATGATTCCCTCACCTTCCACCCGACCTCCCATGTCTCGTCTACGGTCCCTCGTGACCATTACCGAAGAGGGCGAGGCCATCGGTACGCTCCGGCAGTTTGCCCGGGGCCTGGGCCTCTCGCTCTCCGCTCTTCTCGACGCCCTCGAAACCGACGTGCAGGACTGCGTCATCTTCCGCGCCGGTCCGGAGCCCGACCGCCTGCTGATCCTTGACACCTGCGGGCTGCCGTCGCTCCTGCGGCACCCGCGCTCGTAGCCCCTTACGGACTGCCGCCGACGGGACCTCTTAGGCACTCTTCCGTCCGCCGGCCACGAAGAAGTCGTCCTGGCGCCAGGCACAGTCCACGTCCGTGAAGCCGGCCCGCTCCATGGCCTTGAGCTGGGAGTAGAGGTCGAGCGTGCCTACATGGTCGCCCACGAAGCAGTGACCGCCGGGGCGGAGCGGCTCGTGGATGCTGCGGAAAAGCAGCTCGTAGTGCGACTCGGCCGCAGCGGGATCCACGTCGTGCCCCACGATGGCGTGCAAGGCCAGGGAGGCCACCACCACGTCGTAGGGCCCGCCCGGCAGGGGCTCCCCGTCGGTGGGCACCGTCACGCGAAGCGGCTCCACGTCGCGGGTAAACTGGCCGATCTTCTCGTGCGCGATGGAGAGCTGGTCCTGATCCTCATCGAGCAGCACGACCTGCACCTGCGGGTAGGCGTCGAGGATGGTGGCGGAGGCGTTGCCGGTCCCACAGGCCAGGTCGCCCACCACAGTCCCGGGCGGGAGGGGCGGCAGCGCCATGGCCAGTTCCTCCAGCATCGGGATGGCCTGGGGCATGCGACGCTCCAGGTGGATGTCGTACCAGCGGCCGTCGTTCCAGTAGCCGCCCTCGCGGTTCAGGTTCTGCTTCCAGCTTGGAATGTTGTCGTCCATGGACGAAGAGAACAGTCGGTGGGAGACACGGTGCGGCGGGGCGAACAGGCCCCGCACTGCTTGTGCGCCACGGCTCAGTTCTTCGGAAGTTCGCCGTGGCTGGTGCGCTTGTGAATGCCCTCGTTGTTCATGTGCCCCACGTACCGCCCCAGGATGGTGACCTCCTCGAACACATCCGGCTCGATGTGGATGTCGTCGTACTCTGGGTTGCAGGGCTCCAGCCGAAGGCCCTCCGCCTCGTGGTACACGCGCTTGAGCGAGGTTTCCCCGTCGTAGAGCACCGCCCCGATGCCGCCCTCCGGAATGTCGTCGTCGATGAGCAGCACGTAGTCCCCGTCGTGGATGTCCGCCCCCCTCATCGACTGGCCCGCCACGCGGATCGCGAAGATGCGGTCGAGATTGGGAAAGAGCATGTCGAGCGTAATGGTGCCCAAATCGGCCTCGACCGCCTCCTGCAGCGTGCCGGCCGAGATGATGCCTTCGATGGGGATGCCCGGCTCGGCCTGCTCCTGGTAGCGCGAGGCCAGGTGGTACCCCTGGTCGTCGCGGGTGAGGTGGCCCTTTCGGTGGAGCGCCTTCAGGTTTTGAGTGACGCTGTTGGGCGAGCTGTACCCGAAGTGATCGATGATCTCGCGGTACGTCGGCCACACCCCCGTCTCGTGGGTGTGGTCGATGAGAAACTGGAGGAACTCGTGCTGCTTGGCGGTGAGCTTTTTGCGGCCCATGGGCGAGGGGAACGACCAGTGACAGGCAGCGCGGCGGCGCAGGCTCCGTCCCGTCGGCTGTTCAGGGGGAGGGACATATACTCTGCACAGTAAGGGTATCGACCCGGGAGCGGAAGGTCAAGACGACCCGGCGGGCCGGGGGGGCGATTCGCGGGTCAACTGGGCAATGACGGCCTCGCTTCGGTCGGGGTACGCCTCCTCGACGTGGTAGCGGAGGAAATCGCGCACCAGGGCCTCCACCTCCCGCCGGACCTCTGGCGTCAGTTCCATGCGCATGGCCGTGTCGAGGTCGGCCTTGGCGAAGACGGCGTAGGCCCGCAGGGCCTGTCGGGAGGCTCGGCGCGGAGCGGCGGGGGCCGCATCCGCCGGGTAGACGCCCCCATTCGCCTTCGACAGGAGGCCCTCGTCGCCCACCGCCTCTACGTTTGCGCGCTCGATGGAGGGGGCAATGCCCAGGAGCCGAGCAAAGCGCAGCTGGGCGTAGGGCCACAGGTTGGCGGCCCGACGCTCGGTGGCATTGAGTCGGCGCAGCAGCCGCACGAGGAGCGCAAATACCGAAGGCTGAGGGTCTTCTTCCTCCATCAGGGCGTCCACGAGCTCCACAATGCGCAGCCCCACGGTGATTCGCGCCAGGTTTTCGCGGAGGCGGTGAAAGCTCTCGACGTGGGTGCTCTCACTCAGAATCTGAAGGGTGCGGGTCGGCTTAAAGTAGAACACCACCTCCGAGTAGGCCATCGGCTGCAGGGTGGCCCCAAACGGCGTCTTGGCCCGGCGGGCGCCTTTCGCCATCACGCCGATTTTCCCCTTCTCACGGGTAAAGAGGGTCACGATCTGGCTGGTCTCGCCGTAGTCGAGGCTCCGGAGCACCACCGCCTCGGTCTGTATGATGTCGCGTTGAGCCATCGGGGATCCGAGAAAAATGAGTCGGCTGATGTCTGCCCACCTTCCCCGACGTTAGATCGCGCCGGAGCGGTGTGTCTACCGAACACAACGGGGCATGCTCCACACGACCGCCGCGTGGCATGATCTGGCTCTATCGGCTCCAGCAACGTCTGTCCATCACGCGCCACGAGGCGCTCGCCGTCGGCACCCTGACGGTCCTGTTTCTGACCGGCCTCACGGTGCGGCACGTAAAGCAACAGCAGGTGCCCCCCGTGTCTCCCGACTCCCTCGTCGCCCAGACGGACTCGGCATCGGCTGCTCAGTCGGCCCCTGCGGCAGGCGCTGCGCCCCGCCCCAAGGATCCGTTGAACGTAAATGCCGCCCCGGCTTCCGCCCTTGAGGCGCTTCCGGGGATTGGACCGACCTACGCCGAGCGGATTGTGCAGTACCGCTCCGCGCAGCGCCCCTTCCAGCGCGTGGACGAGCTTCAGCGGATTCGCGGCATCGGCCCCAAGACCCTGGCGGACCTGCGGCCCCTGGTGCACGTCGGAGCAAGCGACTCTACAGAGGCCCCTGCCCCTCAGGACTGAATGGGGGGGCGGCGCTCACCCTCGTCCTCTTCCCCGTCCCCCCCGGCCGCCGCCCCGTTGGTCCCGGTGTCTTGCCGCTCCCGCATGCGCTCGGCCAGCGCCTCCGGGGTCCACTGCTCCGCCACCTGCTGCTCCCGCTCCAAAAACCGGTACACCGGCACGAGAAGCACGGCGGCCAGAAGCCCAAACCCCACCAGCGTTCCCGCAATAATGGGCAGGTACTCCGGGTCGAACAGGAGCGAAAAATCCATTCGGCACGGGGAGGCGGTTGGAAGGTTGATTCGCTCCGTTAAACCTGCAGAGGCGTGGTCCGTTCGGAGCGTCCCCATTTTGGCAACGGTCCCCGTGTTGCGAGGCACCACACAGTCGCCTACGTTGCCATTGGGTCCATCCCCCCGAACCTGTGCGCTGCCCCGTAGCCGCCGCTCCGTCTTCCATGCCTGCTTCCTCTCCCACGTCCGACCTCTCTTCACTTCGCCTCCTGCTCGTGGAGGACGACCCGGACCTGGGCAACACACTGCACGATTTCTTCTCGACACGGGCCCACACCGTGTCCCTCGTTATAGACGGCGCGGCGGCGCTCAAGGAGATGACCTCCCTGCCCCCCTACGACGTGGTACTGCTCGACGTAATGCTCCCCGAAAAGGACGGCTTCGAGGTTCTCCGCGAGGCCCGGCGGGCCGGCGTCGACACCCCGGTGATCGTCCTCACGGCAAAGTCCGAAGACCAAAACAAGCTGCGCGGGTTCGACCTCGGAGCGGACGACTACGTGACGAAGCCGTTCGACGCCCAAGAGCTCGCAGCCCGGGTCCAGGCCGTCTACGAACGAAGCGACGACCCCGCCCCCGAGGTCGGAGACACCTACACGTTCGGCGAGATCACGGTTGACCTCACGGACCAGTCGGCCACACGCGACGGAGAACAGGTCGCATTCACGGACCTGGAGTTCGACATCCTGACGTACTTCATCAACCACCGGGGCCGCACCGTGAGCCGGAAGCAGCTCCTGCGCGACGTGTGGGGCATCAGCGGGGACATTACCACCCGCACCATCGACCGTCACGTGGCGGCGCTCCGCAAAAAGATCGAGCCCAACCCGAAGGATCCGGTGTACATCCAAACCGTCTACGGCATCGGGTATAAGTTCGTGGATCCGCAGGGGTGACGTGCACGCTGCGGCCCGCAGAGGCGCCCCCGTCACCCCCTGCGCGTCGTGCGGATTGTGTGCCCTCCTCACAAATCAACAACGACATGGCGACGGTTTCGCGAGGCGACCTCCTGGAGCTGGACATCGAAAAATTTGCCGACAAGGGCAAGTCGCTCGCCCGCGTGGACGGGTACGTCATCTTCGTAGAGGGGGCCGTCCCCGGCGACCGCATCAAGGCGTACGTCCATCGCACAAAATCAAACTACGCCGAGGCGAAGCTCGACACCCTCCTGGAGCCGAGTGACCTGCGCGTGGAGCCCCGCTGCCGCTACGCCGACGCGTGCGGCGGCTGCACGTGGCAGCACGTGGACTACGAGGCCCAGCTCGACATGAAACAGCAGAGCGTGCAGGAGGCGTTCGAGCAGCAAAGCCAGTTCGACGACGTGGCGGTGCGCCCGACCCTCGGGTCGCCGAAACCATTCTTCTACCGCAACAAGATGGGCTTCGACTTCAGCGCGGACCGGTGGCTGACCCGCGAGGAGATCGACTCGGGCAAGGACTTCGACACGGACTTTGCCCTTGGCCTGCACGTGCCCGGCAATTTCCACAAGGTGCTCGACCTCCAGGAGTGCCACCTCCACTCCGAGCTCAGCGTGCGGCTCGTCAATGGCATTCGGGACTTCGTGAAGGCCCAGGGCTGGGCCCCGTGGGACATCAAAAAGCAGAACGGCTTTCTGCGCCACCTCGTCCTGCGCACCGGCGAGCGCACCGGCGACTGCATGGTGAACCTCGTCACCTACGGCGCGCCGATGGAGCGCGTCACGACCTTCGCCGACTTTCTGCGGAGCGACTTCCCCGAGGTCACGACCTTCGTCCACACGAATCACACCGGCAAGTCCCAGAACCCCGAGGGCGAGGAGCACGTCATCTTCGGCCCGGGCGTCATTTACGACGAGATTGGCGACTACCGGTTCGAGATCAGCCCCAGCGCCTTCTTCCAGACGAACACCCTGCAGGCCGAGCGGCTCTACGAGGTGGCTCGGGACTTTGCCGACCTCGACCCATCGGATCGGCTGTACGATCTGTACTGTGGCGCGGGCACCATTTCGCTCTTCATGAGCGAGTACGTGGACGAGGTGATTGGGGCGGAGCTGGTGGAGGACGCCGTCGCCAACGCCCGTACGAACGCCGAGCGGAACGGCGTTGACAACTGCACCTTCGTGAGCGGAGATCTCAAGGAGCTGTTCACCGACGCCTTCGTCGACACGCACGGACGCCCCGACGTGCTCATCGTCGACCCGCCCCGCGCCGGCATGCACAAACATGTGGTCGCCCAGATCGCGGACCTAGCCCCGGAGCGCTTCGTCTACGTCAGCTGCAACCCGCAGACCCAGGTGCGCGACCTGGAGCGCCTGCGCGACGTGTACCGGATCGACGCCGTCCAACCGGTCGACATGTTCCCCCACACCCCGCACGTGGAAAATGTGGTTCGACTGACGAGAGCTACGGAATGACGAGGATAGAACATCGAGAATCGATGATCACACGTCGCCCCTCAGTCACGAGGAGGATTTACAGTATTGAGTAGAGCACGAGAAGAGCACTCTAAAAGCACTCGCTTCGCAGCGCAGTAAAGGTCCCTCCTTCAGGTGGGACATACACGGACTCTTCTCGCGGGTCCGAAGAGATCAACCTGACGTATGTACCTAACTCGCAAGCTCAAGCTGGGCAAAACAGACCAACTCGACCGTCTTGCTCGGCGGACAGGAGAACTGTGGTCTACCGTGGCGAAGTGGCACTGGCGGTTCGTAGATCGCCAAGGATACTGGCTTTCTAAGGGGCAGGCCCAGAAGATGTACTGCAAGGGCTTCGATGGTCTGCACAGCCAATCTGCTCAGGCGGTGGCAGACAGTTTCTACGATAGCCTTCAGAGTTGGCGCAAGAAACGGAAGAGCGGTGACTACGAGGGCCTTCGCCCGCCCTACAAGCAGAAGCGGTACTTCAAAGTTCAGTGGAAGCCTGCCGCAATCCGGCTCCGAGACGATGGCGTACTTCGCCTCTCTAATGGGCGAGGGAACGACTCTAATGGGCGAGGGAACGACCCGGTACTCATCGACTGGCCGTCCGAGAAGGAACCGAAGCGCGTCGAGATCGGGTGGGACGGCAGTCAGTACGAGCTTCGGTGTCAGTACAAAGTCGAAGAAGATGAAGAACCGAAAGGCGATAAGACGACTGGTATAGACATTGGCGAGATTCATCTTGCCGCTGTCCGTGCTGGAGATGAGTCTTGGACTGTCAACGGAAGAGAGCTACGAAGCCTACGACGACAGCAGAATCGCACCAAAGCACGACTCGACTCGAAGATCGACCGGAAAGAGCGCGGCAGCAGACGCTGGAAACGACTGGTCCGCGCCAAAGACCGACAATTGAGCAAGATCCGGGGTCGGATCAAGGATCTCCTCTACAAGCAATCCACGCGGCTGATAAAGACTCTCCACGAGAGACGGGTCGGAACGGTTGTAGTGGGCGACTTGACAGGAATTCGAAACGGTATGGACTACGGATCAAAGGCGAACCAGAGGCTCCACCAGTGGGCCTACGGTGAGTTTGTTCGCATGATCGAGTACAAGGCGCGACTGCACGGAATGACCGTAAAGCGCGTCGGTGAAGCCTACACAAGTCAAGAATGTCCCTCCTGTGGAAACAGGCATAAGCCACACGGCAGAGAGTATATCTGCGGTTGTGGATTTGAGGGGCACCGAGACCTTGTAGGTGCCGCCAATATCCACAAGAAGTATCTCGGGCAGGATGAACCGAAAGGTTCTCCTCTCCGAGTAGCTGGCGAAGGACCTAAACGGTCCGTCATGGCTTCGCCCACCGGAGTGCGGTATCGTCCGCACATGCGAACCGAGCCGACAGGCTCTGAACCGCAACGGTGTACCCCGGCGAGTTCACGTAAGACCGCCTTCCAGCGGCAGGAATGCAGACCTGTGGGATAAGGGCAGAGAAGCCCGTGAAGAATCTCCCGGCTTCAGCCGGGGGAGAAGTCAAAGAAGCCGTCGGCACGTTGAATCATGCGTCTGAGCATGGCGCCGACGTGATTCCACGACTCATTGAACTCCCGATACTCCTTCTCGTCGAGGTATCCGCAGGAACGAGCGTGATCGAGCCATGCCTGGGTTTCCATCGCCTCCCCCAATGCCTGGTTGACTTTGTTGACAAACGCCGCCTCGTACCGCCGACGGGCCCATGCCTCCGCCAGAAGGGCGGTAACGGCCCGGGACGAGCGACGGATCTGATCGGTGAGCGCATACTTCTCCTCTTTCGGAAACTGATGAGATCGTTCGAAGAGCGCGTTGGCGTGTCGATGCGCTCGTCGATACACGTTTAGATCTCGAAAACTCTCGATCTTCGCCATGACGAGTGACCGTGTGTACGAATTGCCTTACACTTCGGAGACACCCCGAACAGACGGATCCTAACGTTTCCTCACCTCGACTCTCGATCCTCAATCCTGGACCCACACTTCAATCGTGCCCGCCTCCAAGATCGCCTTCGTCACCGGCGGCACCGGCTTCGTTGGCAGCCACCTCGTGGAAGAGTTGCTCCGTCGCGATGTGAACGAGGTGCGCTGCCTCGTCCGCTCCGACCCCAAGTGGCTCTCGGACCTCGACGTGACGACGGTGCGCGGCGACCTGTCGGACGTCGAGGCGCTGTGGACAGCCCTGGACGGTGTGACGCACGTCTATCACGTGGCGGGGCTCACCCGTGCGCCCGAGTGGGATCCCTTCTATCAGGTCAACGTGAAGGGGACTCTCAACCTGATGGGCGCCCTCAAACACGCCGCGCCGGACGTCGAGCGCGTGCTCGTGACCAGCAGCATGGCCGCGGTGGGCCGCTGTGACGATCCGCCGGCGACCGAAGACGCCCCCCTCCGGCCCGTCAGCCGCTACGGCAAGAGCAAGGCCCAGATGGAGACCGAGCTGCGCGACCCGCACGACATGACGACGTCGTACGCGGAGGCCCTCCCGCTTACCATCGTGCGTCCCCCGGCCGTGTTCGGCCCCCGGGATCGCGACATCCTCGACTTCTTTCAGGCGGTGAAGCAGCACGTGTGCCCCGTGGTCGGGGGCGACTCGTCGGTCAGCCTCGTCCACGTCCGCGACCTTGTCGAAGGGATGGTCGACGCCAGCCTCACGCCCGAGGCGGAAGGGGAGACCTTTTTTCTTGGAAGCGAGCGGCCCCACACCTGGCAGGAGATCAAACGCGCCACGACGAACGCCCTCGACACCTGGGCGGTCACCGTCCCCGTGCCCGGCCCGCTCATCGGTGCCGTGGGCGCGGCGGCGGAGGCCTGGGGGCGCCTCACCGGCACCTACCCGCCCCTCAATCGCGAGAAGGCGCGCGAGATTCGGTACGCCTGCACCACCTGCTCCAGCAACAAGGCGAGGCGCACCTTCGGCTACGCCCCCTCCGTTTCCCTCGACGAGGGCATCGCCGACACCCTCTCGTGGTACGAGAACGAGGGCTGGCTGTAGCGGCGCTACGCCCCGCCGCGCCCGTAGTACACGAACGGGCCCCAGAAGCGGGGGTCGCGGAGGCGCTCTCCGTGATCACCTTCCAGGAAGGCCCGCTTCGTCTCCGCGAGGGCCGCGTTCCACGACTGCCCGTGCTCCCACACCCGGCGGTACATCGCCTCCATGAAAACCTGCGTCGACGCGTCGTACACGGACCAGAGCGAGACGGCCGTGGCGTCGGCCCCCGCCCGGAGAAAGGCCTGGGCAAGGCTCACCACCCCGGTGCCCCGATAGATGCGCCCCAGCCCCGTCTGGCACGCCGAGAGCCCAACGAACTCGGCATCGAGGCGCAGGGCGGCAATTTCGTCCATGGTGAGGTATCCGTCCACCCCCGTCGTGTCGGGGCGCGGGGTCGTGGCGCCGGAGAGGACGAGGCCCGACCGCGCGGGCGCCTTCGGATCGACGATGCCGTGGGTCGCAAAGTGCAGGGTTTGGTACCGGCGAAGCTGTCCCGTCGCGTTCAGGCTGCGCAGCGAGTCCTCCCGCATGTGCGTCCCCGTCAGTAGATGCGCCGACGAGGCAAACTGTCCGAGTTGGGTCACCTCCCGGAGCGACCACGGCAGGTTGGGCCACGTCCCGTCCTCCGTCCCGCCCCGGCTCGCAATGCGGTCCCCGGAGAGAGTCGATGTGTCGGCCGCGTAGGTCGTCGCATCGTAGACGCCGCCTCCCAGCGCCAACAGGCGGTCCGACGCGTCCGGGGACGCCGCCGGACGCTCCCGCAGCAGTCGCAGCACCCGTAGCGATTGCACATACCGCACCTGCCGGTCCTGTATGACGTATTCGCCGCCCCAGTCGGTCAGCGTTTCGAAGGGGAGATACCCCAGCGCCCCATCCGGAACCACGACAAGCTCGTCGTGCCCCTGGATCGCCCCCTCCAGCGGCGCAAGAAGCAGCTCGTGCAGGTACTTTCCGAGCAGCCGGTGGCGCCCGTCCGACAGCACCTGGTGCGTCGACGCCACCCCGAGGTCGTGGCGGTAGAGACGCACGAGATCGGCCAGCCCTCTCCCGCCGGTCCCGGTCGCCCCCAGCCCCTTCGCCTCCCCCAGCAGTCGGGTGGAGGCTTCTCCCGACGCAAGCTCTCCCCGGAGCCGCAATCGCCCAAGCGCGTCCTCATACCGGTCGCGCACCCGCCCCACGAGACTGGAGTCTGGAATTTCGTGGGCCTCGATGGTATCTCGCGTAACGACCAGTGCCGTGAGGGGGCGCTCCGTATCGGTGTTGGCGTAGAGGACCGCCGCACTCTCCGTCCCGATCGCAGATTGGAGCTGTGAGGCCGACGGGACCTGATCCCCATCCGGACGCTCTTGCTCGGACAACCGCTTGGCCAGTAGGCGGGCGCGCCCCCGCTCGAAGGCCCGGAGGGCAGACGCCGGCTCTCCCGCTCGCACCCGCGCCGTAACCAGCGCCTGAAAGGAATGTGCTTCCTGGGCCAGGTAGTCCCGGCGGTCCGCCCCCGTGGTCGTCTCCAGAAGCATACTCGTAATGCGAACCGCCTGCGTAAGCACCGAGTCGGCCTGCTTGTGCCGCCCCTCGGCAAGGTGCACCTGTCCCAGTCCATACAAGTTCGACGCCTCCGCCTCGGCCCGGCCGATCTCCCGATTCATGCGAAGCGCCTCCCGGTAGCCCGCCTCGGCCTTCCCAAACGCTTGTGTTTTCAGATGCACCTTCGCGAGCGCGGCCCGGCTGTTGGCCACCCCGACCGGGTCCTCATGCGCACGGCTGATCTGAAGGGCCGCCCGAATCGTGTCTTCGGCCTCTGTGTATCGGTCCCGTTTGAGATCAAGTTGGCCGATGTTGTTCAGGTTCGTCGCCATCTCCCTCCGATTGCCGAGGGCCCGATTGATGCGAAGGGACGCCCGGAAATGACTGAGCGCCTCCTCGAGACGCCCCTGCGCCTTCAGCGTGCCGCCCAGGTTATTGTGGGCGTCCGCTACGGAGGACCGATCGCTGACCTGCTCGTGCAGTCGAAGGGCCCGACGTTGCACCTCCTGCGCCTCGTTGTATTTCCCCTGGCTGCGCAGGATGAGGCCCATGTTGTTCAGGTTCATCGCCACGTCGCCCGAGTCCTCCAGGGCTCGGTTCACCTCTAGGGCGGCCCGCAAATTTTGCAGCGCCGCCCGAAACTTCCCCTGCTCTTCCTGAATGTTCGCAATGTTGTTGCGCCCCGAAGCCACCCGTTTCCGATTCCCCAAGTCGCGGTGAATTTGGACCGCTTCGCGGATGTGCTGGAGGGCATCGTCGTATCGGCCCAGGCGCCACTCGACCACTCCAGCGTTGTTCAAATTATTGGCCTGCTGTTCCTTCTCGCCCGCGGCGTCTGCTTCGCGGGCCGCGCGGAGAAAGGCCTTGTAGGCGTCACTCATCTCATCGCCAGAATAGTACGCCACCCCAATATTTCCGCTCATGGCGGCCACCCTGTCGGGCGTGCCCCCTTCTCGGTATGCCGCCCGGGCCTGTCGGTACGCCCGCCGGGCCCCAGTGAAGTCGCCCTCGGCCCGTAGGGAATCCCCCGCCCCGGACAGAGAGTCCCCGCGCGCGGAGAGGGCCTCCGGCGTCTGCGCCCCCGCCGCCCCAGCCCCGAGCAGGGCCATCCCAGCCAAAAGAAGTCCCCACACGCGTCGCGGCATCGGCAGCTCGTGTTGGTCCATGGTTGAGTCTGTGCGTACCGTTACCAAGGTTGTCGTCTGACGGGTCTCTTGCAACTCCCGGCCTGAACCCTCACCGCGGATCCGTCGTTACGCATAGGTCCAGTCGCCGAGCGTCTTATTTTTCATCACCTGATCCCCCGTCCAACGTGAGCTCCCTCGGATTCAATACGGGCTATATCGAGGAACTGTACAAACAATATCAAGACGACCCCAACAGCGTCAGCGAGAGCTGGCGGGAGTTCTTTGCGGACTACCGTCCGGACGCGTCGTTTATTCCGGCCGCCCAGCCGTCGGGCGACGGCGAACCCGCCGCCCCCGCCC
>NCRB01000090.1 GCA_002894665.1 Salinivenus iranica | reverse complement strand
ACCCACCTGCGGCGCCTCGCCCTCCTGCGCCCAGCGCGAGGCCCAGAGCGGCGGGATGCGACGCAGCAGCACATTGAAGTTGCCGCCAAAGTAGGCCGCAGGGACACGCGAGACGACGGAGGAAAGCGAAGCGTCCATGAACAGCGACGACAAGACAAACACGCCGATTTCGCCCTGGCCCAGAGCGAAAAAGCGTACCCGCAGAGCGCAGGGGCGTTTCTCAGGCCACACCTGTCTGCCCCCTATTCGTCGGAAAACAGGCCGAAGAGGCGGCTTTCGATCTGGTTCAGCACGGCACGCCGGTCGTCCTCCTCATTCACGAAGTCCAACTCGTCGACGTCAATGATGAGCTTCGGCCCCCGATCGTAGTTCGAGATCCAGTCCTCATAGTGCCCCTGCAGCCGCTCCAGGTAGTCGATCCGAATGGTCGACTCGTACTCGCGCCCCCGCTGCTGGATGTGGTTCACCAGGGTGGGGACCGATGCCCGAAGGTGGACCAGCAGGGAGGGCGGGTCGAGGTATGAGGTCATGATCGAAAACAGCTCGTTGTAGTTCTGGTAGTCCCGGCCGCTCATCAGGCCCATTTCGTAGAGGTTTCGGGCAAAGATCTGGGCGTCCTCGTAGATCGAGCGGTCCTGCACGACGGACTGGTCCATTTGCTCAATTTTCTGCAGCTGTTCGAACCGGCGGGACAGAAAGAACACCTGCAGGTTGAAGGACCACCGCCGCATGTCGTTGTAGAAATCGGTAAGGTACGGGTTTTCATCGACTTGTTCGTAGACGGCCTTCCAGCCGAAGTACTCGCCCATCACTTCGGTGAGGGAGCTTTTTCCGGCGCCGATGTTGCCGGAGATGGCCACATGTTTTTTGGCGGAAGGGGCGTCGGTGGGGTCGGGCATGCGTGGGGAGGGGAGCGCGTCTCGGGAATAGTGATCACTCCAACGTAGAGGGGGGCGACGACGAAATCGACCCGGGCCCCGGTGGCTTTTGTGCAAAAAGCTACGCGGCCAGCTCTGCGGGCTGAATCCAGGCGACCTCCAGCCGGAAGGGGCCGTCCTGCGCGTCGGCAATAAGGAACCCGAGCGTGCGGACCTCGGACGGAGAAAAGGGAGGGGCGGTGGGCACCGTCGTCCCCCGACGGTACGGGGTGAGGCGGGAGAACGGCACATCGACCTCGGCCCACTGCTCGGGCGGGCGGAGGGGCGCCCGGTAGCTGAGGGGGCCGCCCGACGCCGTGTACAGGGTGAGCCAGTAGCGTTTGCCGTCGCCCCGAAGGCGAAGGCGGAGGCCGCGGGTCCCGCTCAGGTCGTAGGCCGACTCGGGGGCCCGGACGGAGCAGAACCCGCCGCCCCGTTCCAGGGACACCGTGCCGGTAAACGCGGCGCCCGCGGCCGTCGCCTCGAAGGTGCTTTCCGACACGCCGCCCATCACCGGGTCGTCCACCGACCGCCACGCGGACGGATCGTTGGCCTGGGGGCTTGCGAACTCGAACAGGGGAGTGGGCATGGGCTACGCATCGAGAAGGTCAGACAGGACATCGACGAAGCGCTCGATCTCGGCCTCGGTGTTGTAGTAGTGGACCGAGGCGCGGACGAGGGCGGGCAGGTTGCGGGCCTCGGCGTCGAGGCGGGTGGAGGCGGGCGGCGACACCGACACGTTGATGTCGTGCTCGCGAAGGGTGGACTGGAGGGCCGCGGCGTCCATCTGCTCGGTCGTGAAGGTGGTGATGCCGCATCGTGTGCGGCCCTGGTCGCGCACCGTGACGCCCGGCACGTCGGCGAGGGCCGTGCGGAGCGTGGCGGCCAGGGGCTGCACGCGGTCGCGGATGGCGCCGAGCCCCTGGTCGAGCGCATACTCGACGGCCGTGCCCAGCCCCACGAACCCGGCGACGTGCCCCTCCCACGTCTCGAACCGGCGGGCGTCCGGGTGAATCTCGTAGGTGTCGGGGCCGGTCCAGGTGGCGGCGTGCAGGTCGAGGAGGGGCGGCTCAATCCGCTCGATCCAGTCCTGCCGCACGTACAGAAACCCGGTGCCCCGCGGGCCGCGCAAGTACTTGCGCCCTGTGGCCGACAGCATTGTGCACCCGATCTCGTCGACGGGCAGCGGCATCTGGCCGGCCGACTGGCAGGCGTCGAGCAGGAACGGAACGTCGGCCTCATTCGCCACGTCGCCCACCTCGGTCGCCGGGTTCACGAGCCCGCCGTTTGTGGGAACGTGGGTGAGGGCGATGAGCGCCACGTCGTCGTCCATCATTGACCGGAGGGCGTCCACGTCGACCTCGCCCGTAGCGGTGTGTGGGACGACCTCGACCGCGGCCCCGGTCCGCTCGGCCACCTGCAGGCAGGCGATGTGGTTGCTCGCGTAGGCGGCCCGGGAGGTGAGGATGCGGTCGCCCGCCCCGAACGGCAGTCCGTAGAACGCCATGTCCCAGGCCCGCGTCGCGTTTTCCAGGAGCGCCACCTCGCCGGCGTCACAGCCCAGCATCCGGGCAATGGCGTCGTAGGTATTCCGAAGTGCCTCCTCTGCCTCCGCTTCGGCCTCGTAGCCCCCGATCTCGGCCTCGCGGCGCAGATGGTGCACCTGGGCGTCGAGGACCGGCTGGGGCGGAAGGGCAGCCCCGGCGTTGTTGAAGTGGAGCACGTGATCGGCGCCGGGCGTGTGGGCCCGGACCGGTTCGACATCAATGGCCATCCAGTCAGCGGGGTAGTGGGACAAACGATGGGCTCAAGCGGTCAACGGCTCGTCCGGCCGCCCGTTCGATTCTCGGAGGGGTCCGGGGGGCGGACTCGTGACAGCACGACTGGGGCCGTCGTGGGCGTGCGTCGTGCCGGGCCGCCCCGAAACATGTTCGCTCGTTCGAAGATAGAAGAGTCAAATCAAATTCAATTGATCAATTGAACAATGGAGAATGGCTGGAAGCGCGCCTTCAAGGACGAGATTTACGAACAGTTTGCCCGCATCGGAAAGGCGTTGTCGAGTGCCTCCCGGCTTGAACTCCTGGACCTGATGGCGCAGCGGGAGCGGAGCGTAGAGTCCCTGGCGCGGGAGACGGGAATGTCGGTGGCCAATACCTCCCGGCATCTTCAGGTGTTGAAGACGGAGCGGCTGGTGCGCCGTCGGAAAGAGGGAACGCGGGCCTACTACCGTCTCGCCGATTCGGGGGTCTACCGCGCCTGGCGGGCGGTGCGCACCCTCGCCGAATCCCGCCTCCCCGAAATCGAAGAAACGGTTGAGCGCTACTTGAGCGACCGGGACACCCTGGAGGCCCTCACCCCCGCAGAGTTGCAGGCGCGCCTCGACCGCGGCGCGGTCGTTGTGCTCGATGTGCGGCCGGTGGAGGAGTACAGGGCGGGTCACATTCCGGGGGCCCGCTCCGTGCCGGTCGATCGCATCGAGGAGCATCTGGAGGCGCTGCCGGACGACCGGGAAATTGTGGCGTACTGCCGGGGGCCGTACTGTGTCTATTCCGACCAGGCGGTCCGGCGCCTCCGAGAGAGTGGCCGGACGGCCCGCCGCCTGACGGGGGGGCTTCCCGAGTGGGACGCGGAGGGGCGACCGGTCGAGCGAAGTGCGGCGTAGCCTGCCGTGCAGATGCCTCCACCGCGCGTTAGGTCCGCCCCGGCTCCCGTTCTATGTTCAATTGACCCCCCTTTTGTTGAGATGAACAAGCCTGTTCAAGGCATCTGGGCAAACAAGGGACAGTTTGCGCTGCAGGTCCTCACCGTCTTTGCCGTCGGGCTCACGATGGGGGCCGAGCGGAACGTCGTGCCCCTCATGGGAGAGGAAATTTTTGGCGTCACGTCGTTTCTCGTGATCGGGTCGTTTGTCGTGAGCTTCGGGGTCGTAAAGGCCCTCCTCAACCTCTACTCGGGCAAATGGGCCGACGCGTACGGGCGGAAGCCGGTGCTCATTGCCGGGTGGCTCTCGGCGCTTCCCATTCCCTTTCTTTTGATGTACGCGCCGAGCTGGGGCTGGGTGGCCGTCGGGAACGTGCTCCTCGGCGTCAATCAGGGGGTGGCGTGGAGCATGAGCATGATCTCGAAGATTGAGCTTGCTGGGCCGGACCAGCGCGGGCTGGCCGCGGGCATCGACGAGGCGTTTGGCTATACCGGCGTGGCCATTGGGGCGTGGGGCACGGGCGTGATCGCCGCCGAGTACAGCCTCCGCCCGGAGCCGTTCTACTTCCTGCTGGCCGTGATCGTCGTGGCACTACTCCTCGCGATGTTTGGGATTGAGGAGACGCTTCCCTACGCGCAGGCCGAGGCTGCCAACGGGAGCGACGCCGACCGTGACGACGCGGAGCTTCCGTTCTGGGACATCGTCCGGCGCGCCACCTGGGAGGATCGTACGCTTTTTGCTGCTGCCCAAGCCGGACACGTCGAGAACTTCGTCGACACGCTCGTGTGGATCGGCGTCCCGCTGTTTCTGGCGGCGCAGGGCCTCGGGCCCGCCGAGATCGGCGTGGTTGTCGGCGTGCACAGCGGGGCGTACTTCCTGCAGGTGTACACGGGCCGGCTGGGGGATCAGGTGGGGCGCAAGCCGCCGATCGTGGCCGGGTTTTTCCTCGCCGGAGCGGGTGTGCTGGGCATGATTCTGGTCGAGGGCTATGCCCTCTGGGTTCTCTTCTCGGGCCTGTCGGGCGTGGGGATGGCGCTGCACTATCCCAACCTGATTTCGGTGGCCGGCGACGCGGCGCACCCGCTCTGGCGGTCGACGGGCCTCGGGGTCTACCGCCTGTGGCGCGACCTGGGGTACGCCGTGGGGGCCGTTCTCATCGGTCTCACCGTCGACCTCTTTTCGGTCGACGCCGCTTTCTATGGCGTGGGCGGGGCGATGATCGTCTCCGGGGCCTACGTGCTGTGGCGAATGGAGGAGACGCATCCGGAGTTTGGGACGCACGCGTCCGTGTCGGGGGCCGGCTCCGTGGAGCCCGCGCCCGGGTAGGTGGCTGATTGCCGGACCTCCAGCGCATCGCTCTTCAATTCATTCAGACTCGGTTTATGTCGACGCCTCTTCTCCAACACAAGTCCTACGATGAGCCGTCGGTCTTTCGGCCCGAAAACCTGCTCCGCGAGGCCCGACGCCAAAACGAGATAGCGGAAGGGACCGTCCCGTCCCGGTGCACTCGGGACGGTCCTGGACGACCGACGCGCCGTACCGCGAGACGGAGACGGCGATCGCGGCGGCCCGTGAAGAGGGCATCATGGCGGTCGAAATGGAGGCGGCCGCCTTGTACGCGTTCGCCGAGGCGCGGGAACGGGCCGTCGTCTGCTTTGCGCACGTCACGAACCAGATGGCCGTCGAAGAGGGGGACTTCGAGAAGGGAGCGGCCGACGGCGTCCGAGACGCGCTCGCACTGACGACCGCCGCCGTGGACGCCTGCGAGGATCTTCTCACTGACGAGCAAGATGCACAATCGCATGGCAAAGACAGCGCCCTTTGAGGCTCACCCCGACCGCTACGACGACTGGTTCGACCGGCACGCGGCCGCCTACCAGTCCGAACGTCGCGCTCTGCGCGCGGCGATGCCGCCGGACGGGGAGGGGCTGGAGGTGGGCGTGGGAACCGGACGGTTTGCCGTCCCCCTCGGCATAACGAAGGGCGTGGATCCGTCCCCCGCCATGCGGAGCCGGGCGCGAACCCGCGGGCTCGACGTGAAAAACGGCGTGGCCGAAGCGCTCCCGTACCCCGACGCGCGCTTCGACGTCGTCCTCCTCACGACCACGCTCTGCTACCTCGACGATCCGGAGACGGCGCTTCGGGAGGTCTGGCGCGTGCTCCGGCCCGGCGGCGCGTGCATCATCGGCTTTCTCGACGGCGCCGGGCCGCTCGCTCGGCAGTACGAGGGCTCCCGGGCCAAGAGCGAATTCTACGAACCGGCCCAATTTTACACCGCGGACGACGTGCGGCATGTGCTGGAGACCACCGGATTCGAAGACGTGCAGGCGTGGCAGACGCTCGTTTCCGATCCGGAGACAATGACCGAGCCGGATTCGGTGTGGACGGGGACGGGCGAGGGCGGCTTCGGGGTTCTCCGGGGCACAAAACCGACGGCGGCCCCGGGCGAGGAGGACAACGGGCACCGGAACGCCGCGGCCTGAGGCGGGGCCCACCGGGAAAATGTGGAGGTTTGGAAAAATGGAGGATGGGCCGCGGCAATTCGGACCCCGTCCGTCCACTTTCTCATTCCGAGTACCGACCCGTCTTTTTCAACGACTCCCCCTCGTACGTCTATGGCGCAAGCAACCAACCTTGGTTTTCCCCGCATCGGCGCACATCGCGAGCTGAAGCGAGCCGTCGAAGGGTACTGGAAGGGAAACCTGACAAAGAACGAACTTCTCGACTCTGCGCGGGCCCTCCGCACATCTCACTGGACGACCCAGCAGGACCTTGGGCTTGACGTCGTTCCGTCCAACGACTTCTCCTTCTACGACCAGATACTTGACGCCTGCGCGATGGTCGGCGCCGTGCCCGAGCGCTTCCCGTGGGACGGCGAGACGGTGGACCTCGACACCTACTTCGCGATGGCGCGTGGCCTGCAGGAGAAGGACCTGGACGGCGAAGAGTCCGGCGTGCAGGCGATGGAGATGACCAAGTGGTTCGACACGAACTACCACTACATCGTCCCCGAATTCTCGCGCGACACCGAGTTTTCCCTCTCCTCCCCCAAGCCCGTCGACGAGTACAAGGAGGCGAAAGCGGAAGGGATCGAGACGCGCCCGGTGCTCATTGGGCCGGTCTCGTTCCTGCTGCTGGGCAAGACGCAGGAGGACGACCTCGACGCGCTCGATCTGCTCGACGACCTGCTGCCGGTGTACGCCGAAGTGCTGCAGGAACTGGCCGGCGCGGGCGCGGAGGCCGTTCAGCTCGACGAGCCCAATCTCGTCCTCGACCTGAGCGACGCGGAGCGCGCCGCCTTCCACACGGCGTACGAGGCCCTCGCCGACGCGGCGGACCTCGACCTCCACGTTGCCACCTACTTCGGCGGATTGGAGGACAACCTGCCCACGGCGCTCGACCTGCCGATCGACGCGCTGCACCTCGACCTCGTCCGGGCCCCGGGCCAGTTGGAGAAGGCGCTCGATCACGGCGTGCCCGACGGCCTGAGCCTCTCGCTCGGCCTCGTCGACGGACGCAACGTGTGGCGCGCCGACCTCGACGCCCTGCTGGACGCAGTGGAGACCGCCGTCGACGCCCTCGGCACCGACCGCGTGCTCGTGGGCCCCTCTTGCTCGCTGCTCCACGTGCCGGTGGACCTCGACACCGAGCCGGCCCTGAGCGACGAGATGAAGCAGTGGTTTGCGTTCGCCGCGCAGAAGATCGAAGAGATTGTGGCGCTGGCCGGGCGCGCCGACGGCCACGAAGACGCAACGGAGGCGCTCTTTGAGAAGAGCCGGGCGGCCCAGCAGAGCCGGGCCGAGTCGGACTGGATCAACACCGCCGCCGTGCAGGATCGCGTGGCCGGCATCGACGCCGCGATGACGGAGCGCGACTCCCCCCACGCCCAGCGCCGCCCCCTCCAGCGCGAGGCGCTCGATCTGCCCATGCTCCCGACCACCACGATCGGGTCCTTCCCGCAGACCGACGACGTGCGGCGCATGCGGGCGAAGTACAAGAAGGAGGAGATCACGCAGGAGGAGTACGAGGACTTCATCGAAGAGCAGATTGCCGACACGATTGCGGCGCAGGAGGAGATTGGGCTCGACGTGCTGGTCCACGGCGAGGCCGAACGCGGCGACATGGTGGAGTACTTTGGGCGCCAGCTCGACGGTTTCCTCTTCACCGAGAACGGCTGGGTGCAGAGCTACGGCACGCGCTGCGTGCGTCCGCCCATCATCGCCGGCGACGTGAGCCGCCCCGAGCCGATGACGACGCGCTGGCTCTCCTACGCCAACGACCAGACCGACCAGCCGGTCAAGGGCATGCTCACCGGGCCGGTCACGATGCTGCAGTGGTCCTTCGTGCGCGACGACCAGCCGCGCGCCGAGACGTGCCGCCAGATCGCGCTCGCCATCCGCGACGAGGTGGTCGACCTCGAAGCAGCCGGCGTGCAGGCGATCCAGATCGACGAGCCCGCCTTCCGCGAGGGGCTGCCCCTCCGCGAGAGCCAGTGGGACGACTACCTCGCGTGGGCCGTCGACTGCTTCCGGCTCGCCTCCTGTGGGGTGGACGACGAGACGCAGATCCACACCCACATGTGCTACTCGGAGTTCAACGACATCATTGAGGCGATTGCCGACATGGACGCCGACGTGATCTCCGTGGAGGCGTCCCGCTCGAAGATGGAGCTGCTCGACTCGTTCGACGAGTTCGAGTACCCGAACGAGATTGGGCCGGGCGTCTACGACATCCACTCGCCGCGCGTCCCGAGCGTAGAGGAGATGGAGGCGCTCATCCGCAAGGCGCTGACGGTGCTCGACCCCGAGCAGATGTGGGTCAACCCCGACTGCGGCCTCAAGACGCGCCGCTGGGTGGAGGTGCGCCCGTCGCTCGAAAACATGGTCCAGGCCGCCGAGAACGTGCGCGAACCGGCCGTGGCCTAACCGCCTCCCTCTCCGGCATTACAGGCCGAAAGGGGCGAACGGGCGAATCCCCGTTCGCCCCTTTTCTGTTTGGACGGGCGACGCGGACCGCGCCGATCGATTGCCGGTGCCGTACGGACTGGCTCCTTTCCTCGTCTCTCCCCACGATCCATGACTGCCGCTTTCGTGCTCTTCGACGGCCTCACCGCCCTGGACTTTGTGGGGGCGTACGATCCCATCACCCGCCTCCGCTCGATGGGCTTTCGGGAGGACTTCTCCTGGGATCTCTGTGCGGTCCGCACGCCGGTGCACGACGGACGGGGACTTCCATTTACGCCCGACCGGGTGGGGGCCCCGCTGGGGGACTACGACCTGCTGGTGGTGCCGGGCGGGCACGGCACCGACACGCTCCAGAACGACGAGGCTTTTCTGGAGTGGCTCCGAACGGCGGCGCCGGTTGGGCTGAAGGCGTCCGTGTGCACCGGCTCGGTGCTCCTCGGGGCGGCGGGGTTTCTGACGGGGCGTGCCGCTACGACCCATCCCAACGCAACCGATGAGCTGGCGCCCCACTGTGCGCGGGTGGCCGACGCCCGGGTGGTGGACGCGGGCAACGTGATTACGGCCCGTGGCGTTTCCGCGGGCATCGACCTCGGCCTCCACCTCGTCCGGCGCCTGGCGGGGCCGTCGGTGCAGTCCCAGATTGCCGAGCAGATGGACTACCCGCATGCGCCGTCGGGCTCTGCGTAGCTGCGAAGGGAGGGGCGCGCCGGGGAGAGCCCTGCTACGAGCGAGCCGGGGTTGGGTCGGTGGGGTCGTCTCCGTCGAGGGCAGCGGCCGCCGCGAAGGTGTCGTCGAGGAGAAGGCGGAACCAGGGTGTGTAGTGGCCCGGATGAGAGGCCACGTGGGCCCGCAGCGCGGCGGGGGCGACCCAGCGCCAGTCCGCCACCTCATCGGGGTTGGCGTGGACGGCCACCTCGTCGATCGTCGCGACGAAGACGTGGTCCAGCTCGTGCTCGGTCAGGCCGTTCCCCACCGGGGCGCGATAGGTTTTGGTAAACGCCGGGGTGACGGCGCAGGAAAAGCCCATTTCCTCCCGGAGCCGGTCCTGGGCCGCCGCGGCCGGGTCTGCGCCGGGCGGCGGGTGGCTACAGCACGTATTGGACCAGAGCCCGCCGGTGTGATACTTGCCTGGGGCCCGTTTTTGCAGCAGCAGCCGGCCCTGGGGGTCGAAGACAAACACCGAGAACGCACGGTGCAGCCAGCCCTCAGTGTGCGCCCGCAGCTTCTCGGCCGTGCCTTGCGGGCGGTTGGCCGCGTCGACCAGCACTACGGAGTTGGACATAAGCGGGAAGGGGCGACGGGCGGGAGGAAAGTGCTACTCTGTCCAGGGTGGTGCGAGAGACCAGGAAAGGCAAAAAAGTCCGCGGCATATTACGGGTTTATTTCACGACCCCCATGCTCTACAGGCGCAGAGTGCTGTCCATGGTCCGGGATGGCAAGGATTCGTAAACGACCGGCAGGATGGGTTGACGGGCGCCGCCCGGTTTCTCTTCTTTCGGTTATCGAATCACTCTCTTACCAAATCGACTCATTTTGTCTTATGTACGAACTCACCATCAAGGGGGTCGGCACGTTTGAGGTCGAGGAAGGCACCCGGCTCGTGCGGGCCATCGAGGACTGCGGGGTCGACATCGGCCATCGGTGCGGCGGGCAGGCCAGTTGCACCACGTGCCGGGTACAGTTTGCGGAGGGGGAACCGAACGTGATGACGAAGGCGGAGCACAGCAAGCTCGGCGACATTGGGCAGCGGGGAGAGATGCGCCTTGCGTGCCAGATCGTCGTGGACCGGGACATGACGGTGGAGCCGCTGATGACGGCGGAGGACCAGGGCTGGGACGACGCGGGCCCCGAGCCGTCCATTACGGTCGAGCCGGAGCCGGACTGGCATCCGATCTCGGTTCTCGATGCCGACGAGGCAGAAGAGTAAGGGGAGAGAAGGTCTATTATCTAACGTCCGACCCGTCCAGGCCCGACTGGAGCCTGTCCAGCCGAGTGAAGAGGTCCCCAGCAATCGGTCGGATGGGGGCGGGGGCACACCGAATCACGTTCCACACAGGGCCCAGAGCCAGGAGGTCATGGTGGAGAATTCGTCTCGCCGGTGAATCCCGCCGGAGGGCCGTGCATTGGATACGTCTGTCGGGTTGCTCCGTCGTCCGCTGACAGACGGCGGGGCCACGCACACTCCCCTCACTCACCCAGTACGTCTCATGTCTTTTCTTCCATCGAGTCGGCTCCTGCAGGCCCTTCTGGCCGTTATCGGGACGGTGCTCACGGTGGTGCTACTGGCCCCTGGCCTGCGGCCTACTTTGGCGGCAACTTCAATGTGCTGCTGCGTCGCATCCCGCCGCTCTGGGCCTCGCGCTGGGCGCAGGAGGGCGAGGCGCCGCAGGTGGGTGGCAAGCCCCTCACGCGCGACCGACTGAAACGGGCCGCCTATGTCATCGCCGGCGTATTGAGCCTGCTCTTTGCCGCCGGGTTTTCGGGACGATGGAATGACCTCCTCCGCTACTGGTACGCGGGGGAGTACGGCCAGGCCGATCCCATCTACGGCCACGACCTGGCGTACCACATGCTGGAGCTGCCCTTCATTCAGTCCGTGCAGAGCGCCGTGGTCGGCCTTGCCTTTCTGGGCCTGCTTGCGCTCGTGACGGGGTACGTGCTGGCCGGGGAAATCGGGGTGGAGGACGGGGACTTTCGGGTCGACGACGCGGCCCTCCGGCACCTCGGGGTTAATGTGATTGTGCTGCTGCTGGGGTGGGCGTGGGGATTCTATCTCGACCGCTACGAGATGCTGCAGGAAGGGGGCGGCGGGGCCGTCTTCGGGGCCGGGTACACAGACATCAACGTGGTGCTTCCCGCCCTGTGGCTCATGCTGTTCGCGACGCTCGGCCTGGCGGGGCTGGTCGGGTATAATCTGTACCGGAAGAACCTGCGCCTGCTGGGCTTCGGGGCCCTCGGGTACGTTGTGATCCTTGTCGCGGGGCTCGTGGCCGCTCCGGCCCTGGTGACCCAGCTCACGGTGCTGCCCAGCGAGCTGCAGGTGGAGCGCCCCTACCTGGAGCACAACATCGACATGTCCCGCGAGGCGTACGGGCTCGGGGACTTCAAGGAACGGTCGTATCCGGCCCGCCCCGACCTTCCCGCGAACGCCGTGGAGGATAATGAAGAAACGATCGACAACGTGCGGTTGTGGGACCCGCGCCTCCTGATTGACACCTATCGGCAGCTGCAGGAAATCCGGCTCTACTACGAGTTCTACAACGTTGACGTCGACCGGTATATGCTCAATGGGGACTACCGGCAGGTAATGGTCTCCCCCCGTGAGCTGACGCAGCAGCTACCTGAGGACACCTGGGACAACCGGCACATTCGGTTTACGCACGGCTACGGCTCGGTGGCCAACCTCGTGGCGCGCGAGGGCACGGAGGGCAGTCCCGAGTTTCTCGTGCAGGACATTCCCCCGCAGGCCGATTACGAGACGCTCGACGTGGAGAACCCGGCCATCTACTACGGGGAGCGCACGCCCCACTACCGCATCGTCCCCGCGGGCGTCCCGGGCGACTCGCTGGAGCTGAAATACCCCCGGTCCGGCGAGAACGTCTACACGCGGTACGAAGGGGACGGCGGGGTGAGCGTGGGGAGCTTCTGGAAGCAGCTCCTCTTCTCGTACTACATGAGCGACTTCAACATCCTGCTCACCAATTACATCCAGGACGACAGTCAGATTCAGTTCTGGAACCGCGTCCGGGAGCGTGTGCGCCGGGTCGCGCCATTCCTGAAGTTTGACCAAGACCCCTACATGGTGCACGGGGGGGATCGGCAATACTGGATCCTCGACGCCTACACCACGAGCAACTCCTTCCCCTACTCGGAGCCCATCCGCGACCAGCGCGGCTACGAGGGCACGCGCTACATCCGCAACTCGGTGAAGGTCGTCGTCGATGCGTACGACGGCGACGTGTCTCTGTACGTCTCCGATCCGGACGACCCCATTATTCAGATGTATCAGAAGGTCTTCCCGGACCTCTTTCAGTCGCTTGGGGACATGCCGGAGCGGCTGCAAAACCACATCCGCTACCCGCAGGACTTCTTTGAGATGCAGGTGGAGCGCTACCGACGCTACCACCAGACCGACCCGCAGGTCTTCTACAACAACGAGGACCTCTGGACGCGTCCGCAGGAGCAGTACGCGGGCCGGCAGCAGCGCATGGAGCCATATTACATCCTTACGGACCTGCCGGGCGAGGACGCGGCGGGGCTGGAGTTTATGCTGATGATGCCCATGACGCCCGACGGGCGGGACAACATGATTAGCTGGATGGCTGCCCGCTCCGATCCACCCAACTACGGCGACGTGGTGGTGTACGAACTGCCGAAGGATCGGCTCATCCGCGGCCCGAACCAGATCGAGTCGCGCATTGACCAGGACACCGAAATCTCCCAGCAGCTCTCGCTGTGGGACCAGCGCGGCTCCAGCGTCATCCGCGGAAACCTCATTGTGGTGCCCATCGAGGACTCGTTCCTCTACGTGGAGCCGATCTACCTGATCGCCGAGGAGATTCAGATTCCGGAGATGCAGCGCGTGATTGCGGCGACCGACCAGCGCGTGGCGATGGAGCGCACCCTGCGCCAGTCGCTCAACAGCGTGCTGGGCGAGCAGGTCGTGGAGACGCGCGACGATGCCCTGGCGCAGCTGGAGCAGGCGGCCGGGGCGGCCCAGGCCGCGGCGCCCGAGCAGGTGGAGGGCCTGGAGCGGGCCAAAGAGCTCATCCAGGAGGCCCGGCAGGCCCTTCGAGACGGCGACTTTGCCACGTTCGGCGACCGCTTTGACGAGCTGGAGCAGGAGCTCGACGACGTTCCGCTGCCGGACACGTCGGCGGTGCCGTCGCCGGCGCCCTCTCCGGCGCCCGACACCGCCGGCGCCTCGTCGCCCGCTCTCGATGAGGAGCCGTAGCCTCTCCGCGGGGCGGTCCGTTCGTTGACGGTTGCGTACTGCCCCCTTACCTTGCAGCCGCGTCTGGTCGTTTCACCCCTCGATTGCCCAAATCGCATGACGCCCGACCTGCTCATCCGCGGCGGCACCCTCCTCGACCCCGCCGCGGGCACCCCCCGCGCCGCCGACCTCCTTATCCGCGACGGCACGATTGCGGAGATTGGCGACGGCCTCGCCCCGGCGGACGACGTGCCGGTGTACGACGCCACGGACGCCTACATCTCGCCCGGCTGGATGGACATGCACGTGCACCTGCGCGAGCCAGGGCAGGAGCACAAGGAGACAATCGCGACGGGCACCCGGGCGGCCGCCGCGGGCGGGTTTACCGACGTGGCCTGCATGCCCAACACCGACCCGTCCCTCCACACCCGCGATGGAGTGTCGTTCGTGAAGGAGCGGGCGGCGGACCTGCCGGTCGGCGTCCATCCCATCGCCTGCGTGTCGAAGGAGCGGGCAGGCGAGGAGCTGGCGGAGCTGGCGGATCTGGCGGACGGGGGCGCCGTGGCCTTTAGCGACGATGGCGCCCCGGTCCACGACGCGGGCCTGATGCGGCGGGCGCTGGAGTACAGCACCATGCTCGACCGTCCCGTCATCAACCACATGGAGGCGCCGGCGCTCAACCCGAACGGGCAGATGCACGAGGGCGAGGTGTCGGCCCGCATCGGCGTGGACGGCATCCCCGGCCTGGCCGACGACGTGATGATTGCCCGCGACATTGAACTGGCCGCCTTCACCGGCGGGCACGTCCACGTGGCGCACATCTCCACCGCGCGGGGCGTCGAACTCGTGCGCCGCGCCAAGGCCCGCGGCCTGCCCGTGACGGCCGAGGTATGTACGCACCACGTCACCCTCACCGACGCGGCCGTCGAGCGCTCCGGCTTCGACCCGAACACCAAGATGCACCCGCCGCTCCGCTCGGCCGACGACCGGGCGGCGCTGAAAGAAGGGCTGGCCGACGGCACCATCGACGCGCTCTGCACCGACCATGCCCCCCACGCGGCCCACGAGACGGAGGTCGAGTTCAATGCGGCGCCCTTCGGCATCACGGGCCTGGAGACGGCCTGGGGCCTCATCGGGCGCGAACTGATTGCGCCCGGCGTGCTATCGGTCGAAGAGGCGGTGGCGAAGTTGACCGTCGCCCCGCGTCGCATCCTGCGCCTCGACGATCCCGTGCTCGCGGAAGGCGAACCGGCCCGCCTCACCCTCTTCGACGCCTCCACGCGCTGGACGTTTGCCGAGGAGCACGTCCACTCCAAAAGCCAGAACACGCCCTTCCTGGGCGACGAGCTGGTGGGCCGCCCCTGGGCCATCTACGCCGACGGCCGGTTTGTTCAACACAACGACCCGGCGTGGTAGCCCCCTTCGCACAGTCACCGCCCTGTTCCGCATGAGCCTCTATCAGCGCTACTTTGCCCACACCCTCGCCTGGGGCGACGACGCGCAGCACCGCCTCTACGGCGAGCGCAAGCAGCGCCTGTTTCGGGGACTGGCGGGCACCGTCGTCGAAATTGGGCCGGGCACGGGCGTCAACCTGCCGTACCTGCCCGACGACCTCCGGTGGATCGGACTGGAGCCGAACCCCCACATGCGCGGCTACATCCGCGAACGGCTGGCCGGGCGGTCACTCGACGCGGAGATCCGTACCAACCCGGCCCGGGACACCGGCCTGCCCGACGCCTGCGCCGACGTTGTCATCAGTACGCTCGTGCTCTGCTCCGTCCCCGACGTGCCCGAGGCACTGGCCGAGCTAAGGCGCATCCTGAAACCCGGCGGCCGGCTCCTGTTCATCGAGCACGTGGCGGCCCCCGACGATTCGTGGCTCTGCACGTGCCAGCGCGGCATCCGGCCCCTCTGGCGCCGCCTGGGCGACGGCTGCCGGCCCGACCGCCACACCGAGCAGGCTCTCCGCGAACAGTTTGCCGATGTGTCTGTCGAGCGCTTCCGGACCGGCCTCCCTGTCGTATCGCCCCACATCATGGGTACGGCGAGAATGTAAGGAGGTGTGGACGTATGCAAGAGAGCGGATGTCTGTATGCAAAAATGAGCCAATGATTAATGGAAAGCACCCACCTTCTGGCCCGCGCCGTTATCCGCAGGAGCGGACACGTCTTGCTGGTGCGGGCGGACGGAAACGCGCACACGTTCCTGCCCGGAGGGCACGTGGAGGACGGCGAAGGGCTTGAAGGGGGGCTCCGGCGCGAACTGCGGGAAGAACTGGGCGTGGAGGGCACGGTGGGACGCTACCTCGGCGCGGTGGAGCACCGGTGGCACTGCGAGGGCACGCCGCAGTACGAAATCAACCATTGCTTTACGGTCGACGTCCCGGCCCTCGCCCCCGAAACGCCCCCGCCGGCACAGGAGGCATACCTCACGTTCGAGTGGGTACCGATTGACGCGCTCGATGATGCCGCCCTGCAGCCCGCGCCTCTCCGCCGCCTGCTCCCCGGAGCCGAGGCCCCGTGGTGGGCCTCCACGCTCGACCCGGCGACCCGTGATGATATTGTGTGACGCGGCTCCCGCTGGAACACCCCTCCGCACGACAGGTTGTCCGCCACGCGTGTTCTCAGAACCACCCCGCGTAGTCATGAAAAAGCAAACCGGACGCGACTGTATGTGTGGGTGTCTTCGTTCCCCGTTTATTCCTCGTCCGGTCCGCCCCGCCTGAGTCGCTCCGTCATTGTGTGCGTTGCTCCCCCTGCGGCCACCGGCCGGAGGGGTTTTGTTTTGCATAACCCCCCGCTGTCCCGATGCGTGCCTACCTGATTCACGAGAACGACGACTGGATGCCCCCGCTCCGCCGCGCTCTCGACGCGGCCGGCGTGCCGTACGAGGAGTGGTTCGTCGACGAGGGCCACTTCGACGTGCAGGGGGCGCCCCCAGAGGGGGTTTTTCTGAATCGTATGAGTGCCTCCTCCCACACCCGCGGCCACACGGCCGGCGTGGAGCATACGCGCCAGATGCTGGCGTGGCTGGAGCGGCACGGCCGCCGCGTCATCAACGGGCGCAACGCCTTCGAGCTGGAGGTGAGCAAGGTCAAGCAGCATCTGGCGCTGGAGCAGGTGGGCCTCCGTACGCCCGCCACCCGGGCCGTCGCCGGCGGGCCGGAGGCGCTCCTCCGGGCCGCACAGGACGTCCCCACACCCTTCGTCACCAAGCACAACCGCGGCGGCAAGGGCCTGGGCGTGCAGCTCTTTCGCACCCGCGAGGCGTTTGCCGACTACGTCCGCTCCGACGACCTCGAGACACCGCCCGCCCACGTCACGCTCCTGCAGCAGTACGTCGAGTCCGTCGATGAGAGCATCACCCGCTGCGAGTTCGTGGACGGCGAGCTGCTGTACGCCATCCGGTCCGATACCAGCGAGGGCTTCGAGCTGTGCCCGGCCGACGCCTGCCGGACCGACGAGACCTGTGCGGTCGACGGCGACGACTCACTCTTCTCACTGCGGGAGGACGTGCCCGCCGAGCTGGTGGAGCGCTACCAGACGTTTCTCGACCGCGAAACCATCGACGTGGCCGGCATCGAGTTCATTGAGGACGAGCAGGGCCGACACTGGACCTACGACGTGAACGGCACCACCAACTATTCCCCAGAGGTCGAGGAAAAACACGATCTCGACGGAATGGCCGCCGTCGCCGATCTCCTGCAGCGCGAGCTCCAGGCCGCAGCGCCCGGCGAGCACGTCCCGTCCTGATCTCTCCTCCCGCCCTACCAACCTTCAACCTACTGCCGTGTCATCCGTGATTCTTGCACAGAAAAATCGCCCCCTGTCATCCCGGGCGGAGCGAGCGTGCGGGCGGAGATCCGGGATCTATACAGCGGTAGAAGTGAGCACTCCGGGTTCCGCCC
>NCRB01000089.1 GCA_002894665.1 Salinivenus iranica | reverse complement strand
ATGCACGCCTCCCCGCCCCCTTTTGCCCCGCACACCTATCCGACCGAGCGGTTCGTGCTCAACTGCCGCGGCCAGCGCCTCGATTGTCGCCCGGGCAGCCCCGGCCTCGGCGGGGCCCACGTGATGGGCATTCTGAACGTGACGCCGGACTCGTTCTCGGACGGCGGGCAGTACGTGGCCGTGGAGGACGCCGTGTCGCGGGCCGCGGAGATGCTGAGCGACGGAGCCGCCATCATCGACGTGGGCGGTGAGTCCACCCGCCCCGGCGCCGACCCGGTCTCGCTCGCCGAGGAACGCGACCGGGTGGTCCCCGCCATTGAGGCCATCACGGACGAATTTCCCGAGGCCCTCGTCTCCATCGACACCTACAAGCCCGAGGTGGCGGAGGCGGCCCTCGCGGCCGGGGCCCATCTCGTCAACGACGTGACGGGCCTGCGCCACTTTCCCGAAACCGCCGACGTGGCCGCCGCCCACGACGCCCCGCTCCTTCTGATGCACTCCGTGGGCGAGCCCGGCGACCTCACCTCGGCGCGTTCGTACGAGGACGTGACGGCCGTGGTGCGCGACGAGCTGGCCCGCGCCATTCAGACGGCCACGGCGGCGGGCGTCGACCAGGTCGTCATCGACCCCGGCTTCGGCTTCGGCAAGTCCACCCCCGAAAACTTTCGCCTCCTCAACGAGGTCGACGAGCTGCTGACGCTGAATCGGCCCGTGCTCATCGGCGTCTCGCGCAAAAGCTCCATCGGCGAGGCGCTGGGCTCGGCCGACGCCCCCGCCCCGGTCGACCAGCGCCTCCACGGCTCCCTCGGCGCCACGGCCGCCGGCGTCCTGCGGGGGGCCACCATCGTGCGCACCCACGACGTGGCCGCCACGGCCGAGATGCTGTCGGTCCTCGGTTTCACCCTACAGCAGGACTGACCCGGCCCGTCGAACCCGTCCCCCGGTGGTCGGTCCAATCCATTGGCGTTTCTTCTCTTCTTGCTCGCGCCCCCTCCTTCCCCGTGACGTTCTTCGAGATTATCAGCTTTGGCGTTCGGGACGTCATTGAGATCGCCCTGGTGGCGTATATCCTGTATCAGCTCTACCGCCTGATGCGGGGCACCATCGCCGTGCAGATTGCCCTGGGCCTCGCGGCGCTCTTCCTGATCCAGCTGGTGGTGGAAATCGCCAACATGACGGTCCTGAGCACCGTCTTCAGCTACTTCAATCAGGTCTTTGTCCTGGCGGTCATCATTATCTTTCAGCCCGAGATTCGGCGGCTCCTGCTCCTGCTCGGCAAAAACCCGATCGTGCGCCGCTTCGTGAGCACCACGGACCAGAGCGAGATCATAGACGAGACCGTCACGGCCGTCGAGACGATGAGCAAGCGCAAGATCGGCGCCCTCATTGCCTTTCAGCGAAGCACCGGCCTGCGCAACTACGTGGAGACCGGAAAGGCCCTGCAGGCCGAGGTGTCGAGCGACCTGCTCATCACCCTCTTCCACGGCCAAAACCCGCTCCACGACGGGGCCGCCATCGTGAACGACCGGCGGATTGAGGCCGCCCGGTGCATCCTGCCCGTCTCCACCAGCATGAAGCTGAGTCCCCAGCTCGGCCTCCGCCACCGCGCCGCCGTCGGCCTCACCGAACAGACCGACGCGTTCGTGGTGGTCGTCTCCGAGGAAACCGGCAACATCAGCGTCTCCCGCGACGGGGCCCTCATCTCCAACATCACCCCCGAGGAGCTCCGGACCTACCTCACGAACGCCCTGACAAACACGTCGGCCTCCGCCTCGCAGTCGAGCCTTCCCGCCACCGCCGCGGCGTAGGCTCGTCGCCCGCCCCTCTTTCCGCATCGACCTGCTTCCGTATTCGTGGTCAGCTCTTCGCCGAACGACACGACCAACCGCAAATTCCGGCGCCAGCGAACGCGCCTGGTCGACACGCTTCGCGATCGCGGCATTCAGGACGAGCGGGTGCTTGAGGCCATCGGCGCGGTGCCACGGCATGAGTTTGTGGACCCCGCCCTCCGCGACCGGGCGTACGCCGACGAGGCCCTCCCCATCGGCCGCAACCAGACCATCTCGCAGCCCTTTACGGTGGCCTACCAGACCGCCCTGTTGGACGTGCGCCCGAACGATCGCGTGCTGGAGGTGGGAACCGGCAGCGGCTACCAGGCCGCCGTGCTCTGCGAGCTGGGGGCCCGCGTCTTCTCCGTCGAACGACACGAGGCCCTCCTCCAGCGCTCCCGCCAGCTGCTCGACCGCCTCGGCTACTCGGTTCGCACGCAGCACGGCGATGGGTCGAAGGGGTGGCGGGCCTTTGCCCCGTACGACGGCATCGTGGTCACGGCCGCGGCCCCCGATCTGCCGGAGGCCCTGCTGCGGCAGCTCCGCGATCCGGATGGACACCCGGGCGGCCGGCTCGTCCTTCCGGTGGGCGGCCCCGACGGCCAGACCATGACCCGCATCACCCGAACCGGCCCCGGCCCGCACGACTACGAGCGCGAGGAATTCCACACCTTTCGCTTCGTCCCCCTCGTGAGCGACGAGGCGGCCGACGAAGGGTAGGGCCCTCAGCGGGCCGGCGGGGCCTCGAAGGGCGTGCCCTGGGTCTCATAGGGAACGTCGAACCACGAGGCCACGGTGGCCGCGTGGTCGTTGAACGACGGGCGGAGTCCCATATCGACCGCGGACGCCTCCGGGGCCCGGCCCGGCGTGTAGTCGAGCACCGGGACAAACTCGCGGGCGTGATCGGTGCTGCCGGTGGTGGGGTCGTTGCCGTGATCGGCCGTGAGTACGAGGCGCCCGTCCGCCGGCAGGGCGTCCAGCAGGTCGGGGACGGCGCGGTCGAATTCCTCGAGGGCCCCCGCAAAGCCCGCCGGGTCGTTCCGGTGCCCGTACGCCTGGTCGAAGTCCACGAGGTTCGCCCAGACGAAGGTGGGCGGGTCCCCGGCCTCGTGCTCTCGCAACTCCTCGTGCACGGCGGCAATGCCCTCGGCATTCTCCGACGTTTTGACGACGTCGTCGAAGCCGGTACGCGCAAAGAGGTCATAGATTTTGCCGATGGAAACCGTCCGCACGCCGTGCGCCCCCAGCACGTCCTGCACGGGCGCCTCCTCCGGCCGGCGGGAATAGTCGCGCCGCTCGGCCGAGATGCGCTCGTACGCCCCCGACGCGCCGACGAACGGCCGCGCGATGACCCGGCCCACCCCATGCTCGCCGGTGCAAATCTCAGTGCGGGCCGTGCGGCACCAGTCGTAGAGCGTCTCGAGCGGCACCACCTCCTTGTGCGCCGCAATCTGAAAGACGCTGTCGGCCGAGGTGTAGACGATCGGATGACCGGTGCGGCGGTGGTCGTCCCCCATCTCCTGTACGATGGCGGTCCCGGAGGCGGGGCGATTGCCCAGCACGCCCCCACACCCCGTCGCCTCGATAAACCCGTCGATCACGTCGTCGGGAAACCCGTCGGGGTACGTGGGAAACGGGTGGTCGAGACGGAGGCCCGCCAGCTCCCAGTGGCCGGTGGTGCTGTCTTTGCCCGCCGAAACCTCCCGCATGCGCCCGTACCGGGCCCGCGGCGCGTCCGCACACGGCACCCCCTCCAGGGTCGCAATGCACCCCAGCCCGAGTTCTGCAAGGTGGGGGAGATCAGGACGAGCGGCCTCGCAGACGTGCCCGAGCGTGTCGCTTCCGACATCGCCGTACGCGTCGGCGTCGGGCTGCGCCCCGATGCCGACCCCATCGAGCACAATGCTTACGAAGATCATGCTGTCGGTATTGGTGTGACAAGGACGATCCGCTTGAACGTGTTCGAAGCCCCTACGCGCCGAGTGCGTCCAGAAGCCAGTTGACCTGGCGTTGGCGGGCGCCCTGGACCGCCGTCTCGGCAGCCTCGGGTCCAAACTCGACCCAGCGCTCGTGCATGTGCGCCGCGTCGAGCGCGGCCTGCCGCGCCTTCAAATGAGTGCAGGCATGCACGGCCAGGAGGCGGGCCGCATCCCGTCGTCGGTGCGGCAGTCCCACCGCCGACGCCAGCACCGCAGCGTCCACGGCATCGGCCCGCACTCGTTCCAGCGTGTCCGCGTCGGTTGTGGGCTGGATCGCCGTCCAGAGCCGGCCCGTGGTCGTGTGAAGAGGGGCCGCGCCCGGCCCGGTCTGCCGGGCGCACCAGTGCGCAAAGCGCCGGACCACCGTCTCCGACCGCTGGCGCCGTAGGTGGTCAATCAGCGACGCCTGCGGGGCCTCGTCCCAGGCATACTCCTGTCCCGTCGTCCGGTCCATCACCAGGGCCCGTTGCTGCCGGCTGTCGAAGATGTAGTAGTACCGGTCCACTGTGTCGTCCGGAATCATAGGCTTTGGCGGGCGAGCGCCCGTCAGTATCGGGAGACCGGAGGCGGAATACAGCGTAACGCTCATGCGACAGCCACGCCACACTCCGGCACGTCCTGCAACAAATGCGTCCGTTTTAAATATATGAGATTCCACTTGTTCAGGAACCGTACCTCCCGCCGAGATTCCTCGGCCCCTGTGATCCGCAGGGATCTCGCGACACGCTCTCTACTCCCTGGTCGTTCCCACTGGCGTTCCGTCTTATGAAGCGACTTCTCAAGTCCTACCTCCTTCCGGCCATTGCCCTCATTTTGTTTGGGGCTGTTCTCGGAGTTCAGCTCGACTCGTACACGTCGGACGACGAAGCACTTGAGCAGTTTAAGAAGCTGCGCGACGCCTACGTGACGATCGACAAGTACTATGTCGACTCCGTCGAAACCAAGAAGCTGACGGAGTCGGGGGTCAAGGGCATGCTTGAGGGACTCGACCCGCACTCCAGCTACATCCCCTCCGAGCGGGTCCGCGACGTGCGGGACCAGTACCAGGGCTCGTTTGGCGGCATCGGCATTCTGTTCGAGCCCGCCGATACGGCCCGCGTGATTTCGCCGGTGGCCGGGGGACCGAGCGAAAAGGTGGGCATCATGGCCGGCGACCGCATCGTGGAGATTGAGGATTCCTCCGCCATCGGCCTCTCGGCCAACGAGATTCAGGACCAGCTCAAGGGCGAGATTGGCACCGAGGTCACCCTTACGGTGTACCGCCCGGTGTCCGAGAAGCGACTGAACTTTACCATCGAGCGCGGCGAGATCCCCCTGCGCTCCATCACCTCCTCGTACATGGTGGACGACCAGACCGGCTACATCGGGCTGGAGCGCTTTGCCATGTCCACCTACGACGAGTTCACGGAGAAGGTGGACACCCTGAAGCGTCAGGGGATGGAGCGGCTCGTGCTCGACCTTCGGGGCAACCCGGGCGGCGTCATGCAGTCCGCAATTAAGATTGCGAATGAGATGCTGGGCGAACAGGGCATGACCATCGTGGAGACGCGGGGCCGCCGGCCCTCGATCAACGACTCGTACGGTGCCCAGTCGGGCGGAGCGCTCGACAAAGAACCCGTCATCGTGCTCGTCGACGCCCAGTCGGCATCGGCCAGCGAGATTCTCTCCGGGGCCCTCCAGGACCACGACCGGGCCCTCTTGGTCGGCCGTCGCACCTTCGGCAAGGGCCTCATTCAGAAGCAGTTCGACCTGACGGACGGCAGCCTCCTGCAAATGACGGTGGGCCGGTACTACACCCCGGCGGGCCGCCTCATCCAGACGCCGTACAAAAACGGGGACTCCGAACAGTACCGGAAGCTCAAGCAGAAGAGCATGCGGCAGGCGCTGTTCAACATTCAGGAATACAAGGACAGCATTCCGGACTCGCTCACGTACCAAACCGATCACGGCCGCACCGTCTTCGGAGGCGGTGGCATTCTGCCCGACTACATCGTGCAGCCGGACACCACCTCCCTTACGACCTTCATTCAGAACAGCGCGCTCGATCAGGTCTTTGCCCGCCACTGGTTCATTCAGCACGAGAACGAGCTCCGGGGCACCTGGCAGGACCGCGAACAGGAGTTCCGCTCGTCGTTCCGTCTCTCCGATGAGGCCGTCGACTCCTTCTGGGACTACGCGGAGGAGGAGGACATCCTGTCGCTGACGACAGACCCCGACAGTGCCAACACGAGCGAGCGGATCTACCGACGATCGACGGCGGAGGCGGCGCGCGACGTGGTGGCCAATCGGGTCAAGGGCCATCTGGCCGGGGAGCTATACGGCCGCGGCGCCGACCGGCCCATCCTAAACAAGACGGATCCGGTCTTCCAGCGGGCGATGTCGCTCTGGTCTTCCTCCCAAGAGCTGGCGGCCTACCACTCGTCCTCCGCCCCGGCCTCCTCGGCGGTTGACAACTAGTGCGTCGCCGTTCTCGGGTCTGTTTTCCCCACGCCCCGGTGTCCCCGCACCGGGGCGTGCCTATTGTGCCTACCGGTGCGCAGAGGAGACTGCCGTCGCCCGGCCCGGCGACGCGTCCGCAATCGCGTCCCAGAGGAGCTCCACGGGATGGTGGGCCGTGCGGTCGGTGACATCTTTCACCTGTGAGCGGCACGAAAACCCTGGCGCGGCAATTCTCGTGTCGGGCGCGGCATCGCGGACGGCGGGGGCGAGGCGCAGCTCCGCCATTTGTCGCGACACGTCCACGTGCTCGGCCTCGTAGCCGAAGGCGCCGGCCATGCCGCAGCAGCCCGCGTCCACGGCGGTCACGTCGTAGCCCGCAAGGGCCAGCACGCGCTCGGTGGCCTCGGTTCCGATGAGGGCCTTCTGATGACAGTGGCCGTGGAGCAGCACCTCCCCTCGCCCCCCGCCCATGCCGTCGAGCGCCTCCAGCGCGTCCTGTTCGGCCAGGTACTCCTCCAGGGTGTACGTCCGCCCGGCCACCGCCTCCGCCCGCGGCTCTCCTGGGAGCAGGTCCAGAAACTCGTCGCGGAGGGTGAGAATCGAGCTCGGCTCAACGCCCACGATGGGCACGTCGTCCTCGGCGTACGGGTGGAGCGCCTCGACCGTCTGGAGGGCCCGGCGCTGGGCCTGCGGCACAAGCCCCTTGGACAGCAGCGTCCGCCCACTGCCCACCGGCTCCGAAGGCACCTCGACCCGGTGGCCCGTGGCCTCGAGCACCTGCATTGCCGCCCGCAGCGGCCCGGGCGTGTGGTAGTTGTTGAATGCATCCGGAAAGAGGACAACCCGCGGACCCGGCGCCCCATCGCCGGCGGCCCGCGAACGGCCTCCCCGCTGCTCCGCAACCCACTGCTGAAACGTCTGGCGGGCGAAGGGGGGCGCCGGTCGTTCGGCACTAACCCCCAGCACGACCTCCCCCATCGCTCGAAGCGCCGACTGCTCCCCCGCCCAGTTGACCAGCGACGCCAGCGGCGTGCCGCTGATCCACCGGGCCATCTCGGGCTGGTGCGCAAAGAGACGGGCCCGCAGCGGCATTCCGTTCTCCTGCCAGTAGTGGTGCTGCCACTCGGACTTCAGCTTCGCCATGTCGACGTTCGACGGACACTCCGTCTTGCAGGCCTTGCACTGGATGCAAAGGTCCATCACGTCGGCCATGTCCTCGCCCGTCAGGGCTTCGTCGGACAGGTCCCCGGCGAGGGCGCTGCGGAGGGCGTTGGCCCGGCCGCGCGTGCTGTCCTTCTCTTTGCGGGTCGCCATAAAACTCGGACACATGGTGCCCGCCCGCAGCTTGCGACAGGCCCCATTGCCGTTGCACTTCTCGATGGCGCCCGCAAACCCCCCGTCCTCCGCAAACGCCATCTCGGTCCGGAACGGCTGCGTCTCGTACTCGGGCCCCATGCGCAGGTGCTCGGTCATGCCCGGCGCATCGACAATCTTGCCGGGGTTCAGGCGTCGGTCGGGGTCGAATACCTCCTTGGCCCGACGGCAGAGGGCGTAGAGGTCCTCGCCCAACAGCTCGGGGTTGGCCCAGCCACGCGCGATGCCGTCGCCGTGCTCCGAGGAGACGACGCCCCCGTACTTCTTGACGAGCGTGAGTGACTCTTTGGCGATCTGCTCCATCTTCTCCACCTCGGCCTCGTCCTTCGTGTTTACGAAGGGGCGCACGTGCAGGCACCCGGCCGAGGCGTGGGCGTAGTACGCGGCTCGGGTGTCCGTGGCATCGACGAACGTGGACAGCTCGTCGATGTAGTCGGCCAGATGTTCCACCGGCACCGACGCATCTTCGATGAAGGCCCACGGCTTGTAGTCGCCCTCCACCCCCATGAGCAGGCCGAGGCCCTCTTTGCGGATCGACCAGACGTTGTCGATCGCGTCGGGAGCGGTGACGCGGACGGTCGTGTACCCGCGGCTCGCGTCCGCCATGGTCTGCTCCAGCGCATCGAGGCGGGCGTCAATCTCCGCCTCCGTGTCCGCCGAGTACTCGGTGATGAGGACGCTGCCCGGCGTGCCCTCCAGAAAGGTGAGCCGATCGGCGTAGCCGGGCGTCTGCTGGGTCCGTTCGATGGCGACGCCGTCGAACAGCTCTACGGCTGTGGGGTCGGTCTCCAGCACAGTCGTGACGGCCCGGAGCGCATCGTCGCGCGTTTCGAAGTGGACGATCCCCAGCCCCGTCGTGGCCGGCTTCTCCACGAGGTCGCAGGTGATTTCGGTGGCGACGGCCAGGGTGCCCTCGCTCCCGCAGAGGAGCTTGGCCAGATTGCGCTCCTCCTCGAGCAGCGCCTCCAGGCGGTACCCGTTGTTGCGGCGCCAGTGGCCGGGCGTGTCGTGCTCGATCGTCTCGCGCCCGCCGTCGGCCAACAGGGCCTCGAGGCCCCGGTAGAGGGCGCCCTCCCGCCCGCCTCCGCGCATTTTCTCCTGCCACTCCTCGTGACTCAGGGGCCCGAACGTGACGGGGGTGCCGTCGGCCAGCAGGGCCTCGACCTCGCGGACGTGGTGGATGAAGTTGCCGTAGGTGATCGAGTGGGTCCCCGTCGAGTTGTTGGCGAGCATGCCCCCCAGCGTGGCGCGGGTGGCACTGGCCGGGTCGGGGCCCACCATGAGGCCGTGGGCAGCGGCCGCGCGGTTCAGTTCGCTGAGCGTAACGCCCGGCTGCACACGGGCCGTCTGCGCCTCGGGGTCAATCTCACAGATCTCGTTCAGGTGGTTCGTAAAGTCGATGACCAGGGCGTGGTTGACCCCCTGTCCGGCCAGCGACGAGCCGCCGCCCCGGGGCAAGACCGGAACGTCCTGTGCAGAAGCCACCTCCATCGCAGCCTGCACGTCCGCCACGGTTTTCGGGATCAACACCGCCACGGGCGTCATCGCGTACATGCTGGCATCCGTGGCGTAGAGCGCCCGCTGCATCTCGTCGGTGTGGAGCGTGCCCTCGATGCGGGGCGCCAGCGCCTCGCGGAGATCGTGTCGGCGGGCCTCAGGGGGAAGAGACATAGGGCAATCTGCGGGAGCGTCGAAGGAAGTGCGCGCGGGGCGTCACAGCGGTGAGATTAGGAATTCTAACGACCGGCGACGGCTGCGGTTTGCCCCGTGGTGCGCACGCCGGGGGCCTCCGATCCCGATTGTCCATCACAGTTCGAGCGTCTCGCCCCAGCGGGGCCGGTGAACCTCGGTCTCGGGATGCCGGTCCTCAATCGCGGCCTGCATCCAGGCCTGCGCCTCCGGCTCGCCGTGGACGAGCACTACGGTGTCCGGGTCCATCCGTTCGACGATCTGGAGGAGGTCTCGTCGATGGCTGTGCCCCGAAAATCGGAACCGCTCGACGGTGCAGTGGACCGGCTGCACCTGCCCGTCGGCCAGTCGCACGGGCGCGCCGGGCCCCTCAGCGGCCGCCTGCTGCAGGCGATGCGCGGGCGTCCCCTCCACGGCGTGCCCCACAATGAGCACTGCGTCGCGCTCATTCTCCACAATGCGGCGAGCGAGGATATTGGAGAGGGTGGGTTCGAACATCATGCCGCTGCTCACGACCATGATGCCGGGCCCATCCAGAATGTCCTTTTTGGCCTCTGCGCTGTAGGGCACGCGCTCCTGCTCCACGTCGAACACGCGGAAGTCGGGGTCGAGGCGGGGGGTCGTCTCGCGGGTCTTGTCGTACAGGTCGGCCACCCCGAGCATGGAGCCCGCCGTGTAGATCGGCGTGTCGACGGGAATGTCGCCCTCTCGCTTCAGTCGCCCCAGCATGGCCAGCATTTCCTGGGCCCGCCCCATCACGAAGACCGGGATGAGGGCCGTGCCGCCCCGCTCGATGACACGGCGGAGCGTCGTCCGAAACTTCTCCACCTCCTCGGGCCGACTCGTCTGTTCGGCCTCCTCGTCCGCCCCCAGCGTGGTTTCGAGCATCAGGATGTCCGTGCTCGCCGGGTACTCGCCCCCCGGAATGATGGACTGCGCCTGCATGTTGGTGTCGCTCGTGTAGAAGAGGCGGCGGGCCTCGCCGTTCTCCTCGAAGGCGAGCTCCACCCCCGCCGAGCCCAGGATGTGTCCCGCCGAGTAGAGCCGGCCCGTCACCTCTGTATTTCCCGCCATGCCCGTAAGGTCAAAGTCTGCCCCGAGGTCGTGGGTCAGGTAGACGTGACTTAGAAACTCCAGATCGTCTTCCGTAAACAGCGGCTCGTGCTCCGTCTCGCCCTGCTCCCGCTTCTTTTGCTGGAGGCGCGCGGACGCCGGGAGGAGAAACTCCAGCAGCTTCTTCGTCGCCTCGGTCATGTGCACCATCGCGTGCGGAAATTCCTCCACGAGCACCGGGACGGCACCCATGTGGTCGTGGTGCGCATGCGTCACCACCGCGTGGTCGACGTAGCTGTGGGCGCGGTCGCGCACCCAGTCGAACTTCGGGAGCGAGGCCGACCCCTCCCGACGCGGGTCGGTGCCGACGTCAAAGACAAGCCCCGTTCCGTCGATCTCAAGAAAGTGGCAGCTCGCAGCAATATCCTCGGTGTCCCCGAGGGGAAGGTATTTCATGGGGGGACGGGACAAAAGGACAGTGGAGAGAACGGTTGGCGCCGGGGAGGCCGCTGGGCGCGCCCCCAGGGCCTGGGGGGCGCATGCTACGCCAGCCCGGCCTCCGCCTTCCGTGCCTCCTTGTACTCCTCCCAATCCGCCAGGAACCGCTCCAGCCCCCGGTCCGTCAGCGGGTGCTCCAACAGCTTCTCCAACGTCTCAAACGGCATCGTCGCCACGTCCGCCCCCGCCAGAGCCGACCGCTTCACGTGCGTCGGATGGCGGATCGACGCC
>NCRB01000088.1 GCA_002894665.1 Salinivenus iranica | reverse complement strand
CCCCAGAGACGGCGCGGCGGGCGGGGCGGGAAGGGACAGGGGGGCGAGCGCCGCCGCGTCGGCCCCGGCCCGGAGTCCCCACACCAGCCCCTCCAATAGCGAGGTGGAGGCCAGCCGGTTCGCCCCGTGCACGCCGGTCCGGGCACACTCGCCGGCGGCGTAGAGGCGGTCGAGGGACGCGCGGCCGTGGAGGTCCACGTCGACGCCGCCGCAGAGGAAATGTTCGGCGGACTGGACCGGGATGCCGGTGGAGGGATCGATGTCGTGCTCGTCGCAGAGGGCGGCGAGGTCGGGGAAGGCGCCGGAAAAGTTGAGGGGCGACACGTCGAGCACCACCTGCCCGGTGCGTTCGTGCTCCTGCTCCACGGCGCGGGCCACCACGTCGCGGGGGGCCAGTTCGGCGTCGGGGTGCACGTCGGGCATGAAGCGCTCGCCGTGGGCGTTGCGGAGGTGCGCCCCCTCTCCACGCACCGCCTCGCTCACCAGAAACGGGTCGCCGTGGGCCACGCACACGGTCGGGTGAAACTGCACGAACTCCAGATCGGCCGTCTCGGCCCCGGCCCGGAGGGCCATCGCCACGCCGTCGCCGGTGGCCCCGTCGGGGTTCGTGGAGACGCCGTAGAGCGCCCCGATGCCGCCGGTGGCCAGCACCGTTGCCCCCGCCCGGCACGCCGTGACCGTGTCGCCCGACTCGAGCCAGGCGCCGCCCACCGTCGTGCCGGTCACGAGGAGGTCCCAGGCGGGGGTGTCTTCTAGAAGGGTAACGCGGTCGTGCGCGGATACGTGGCGCAGGAGGGGGACGTGGATGTGCTTGCCCGTCGAGGCGTCCACGTGCAGGATGCGGTCGGCCGAGTGGGCGGCCTCGCGCCCGAAGTCAAAGCCGGTGGCGCCGGTGTCAAAATCGACGTTCAGCGTATCGAGCAGCACGTCGCGGACGGCCGCATCGGCGTGCTCGACCAGCACATCAAGCGCCTCGGGGTCGCTGGTGTGGCTGGAGGCGGCCGCAATGTCGCGCTTGAACCGGTCGGGGGCGTCGCGGGCGACGGCAATGCCCCCCTGAGCCCACCAGGTGGAGGCGCCGGAGGGCCGGGAGGCCTTCGTGGCGATCGTGACCTCCGCCCCGTTGCGGGCCGCGGCGAGGGCGGCCGACAGCCCCGCAATGCCGGAGCCAATCACCAGCACCTCCGTGGTGTCGGGAATCATGCGTCGCAGTCGTCGATGCGAAAAGAACACCGGAGTTCATTCTATGTCCGCATGTGACCCGGTGTTCGTGTGCTGTGGTCTGGGGTGCGACGGCGCTGTAACGTTCTGTGAGCCCTGCTGATGAGCGGCACGGCGGGGATGCACAGCGGGGGAAACAGCCCGTTCTGACGTGCCTACCATCTCCGCCCCGTTCACCAGAACCGATTCTCCGATGTCCGACTCGTCTGGCTTGCCGCTGACCCGCCGTCCGTCGACCGCGGCGGTCCTTCTTGTTGCCGCGCTCCTGGGCGGGTACGCCCTGTTTCAGGTGACGGGGGTGCTCCTGACAGTCTTTGCGGGGGTTCTTCTCGCGGTGTTTCTGGCCGGGGTCACCGAGCGGCTCTGCGCGCACACCCCCGTGCCCCGCCCGGCGGCCCTCGGGATCGTGGTCGTGGCGCTGGGGGGCGCCCTGGCGGGGCTGTGGATGCTGACCGGGCCGGACCTCTCCACCCAGATCAATGCCCTCGTGGCGCTGCTTCCGAGCGCAGTGGACCGCCTGTCGCTGCAGGTGCAGGGCTGGGCCGAGCAGTACACCTGGATTCGTCAGTTGATTTCACCGAGTGAGTTGGTGCCTTCGGCCACGAGTGTGCTGGGAGGCGTGACGAACGTCTTTTCCGTGACGGTGGACGTGCTGGTGAATGTACTCATCATTTTGTTTATCGGCATCTACGGGGCGGCCACGCCTCGCTCCTACACCGAAAGCGCCGTGCGGCTCGTTCCGTCGGCGGGGCGCGATCGGGCCCGCGAAATCCTGCATGCCCTCGGGCGGGCCCTGCGGTGGTGGATCGTTGGGCGGCTCACCATGATGGCGGTGGTGGGGGTGCTCACGGCGGTGGGGCTCAGCCTGGTTGGCATCCCGTCGCCGCTGGCGCTGGGGCTGGTGGCGGCGCTCTGCTCGTTTGTGCCGTACCTGGGGCCGGTGCTGTCGGTGGGGCCGGCGCTGCTGGTCGCCTTTACGCTCGGGTCGACCAAGGTGCTGTCCGTCCTCGTCGTGTACGGGGTGGTGCAGGTGCTGGAGAGCTACCTCATTGCCCCGCTGGTACAGGAGCGGGCGGTGCACATTCCCCCCGCGGCGGTCATTACGGCCCAGTTTGTCGGGGGCGTGGTGGCCGGGGCCGTGGGCGTGCTGCTGGCCACCCCGCTGGCCATCGTCGTGATCGTGCTGGTGCAGACGCTCTATGTGGAGGATGTGCTGGGGGACGCAGTGCCTCTCCTGGGCGAGCACTGACGGGGGGGCCGGAGCGCGTCCGGGGCGTTGGACTGAACGCGAGCGCCGTTCCGGGCGTACAGAACGTCCCGTCTTGTTTTTGTCCTCTCCCTTTACAGTGTCGGCATGTCCATCTCCACCCCCCGTGACGTTTCGGCGTCCGGCCCTTCGCCCCCCGCCTTGCTGACGCGGTGGGGCGGCGTCATTGTCGGGGAGGCCCGCACCTACTCCCACGCGCTGAACGCCTCGCGGGCCGAGGGGGTCGATGCGGTGGACGGCCCCGACGCGGTGGAACCCCTCGTGCTGGTGAACGGCCATCGCGGGACCGACCACGCCGGAGCGGCCACCAACCGCATTCGCTCCGCGGCCCACCCCGACCACGACGGCGTCGACCGGATCGTCATTGCCACCACGCCGGCCCAGTTCGAGGCGCTGGCCGAGCGGGTGGGCGCCGACGTTCAGGTGTCCTGATTCGACCTTCCCCCTCTGATGTCCGACTACACACCCCTGTGGATTGCGGCGGCCCTGATTGCCGTCGACCTCGTATTCTTCATGGTGCCCGTCGTGCCGGTTTTGGCGGCCTACGTGCTGCTCGTTCGCCCGCCCTGGTTTAAGGCATTCGTGGACGATCTGTACGCCGACGGGTAACTTGCAGTCTCGCGTTCTCTTTCCCGTAGTTTCTTCGCTTATGGACCTCCGCATCGACCAGATCGAGTGGCGACGACCGGACGACGAGGCGTTCACCGACATCACCGACGCACTGTCGGACGCCGTGGTGAGTGCGACCCCGCACCCCGACGACGAGGTGGAGCCCCCGAAGGGCTACTCGCTGAAGCTAACCCTTCGCGACGACAGCACCGAACTCGCGGAGGATTTGCAGGCGGCGCTCATGGACCTGGACCCGGCCCGTGTGACCCTGCGCCTGGCGGGCGCCGAGGCCCCCATCAAGGACGTGCCGGTGAGCGTGAGCCGAGTGCCCTACCCCGGCGAGCAGAATGTGGCCGAGCTGGGGGTGCCGCCGGAGGGGCACGATGCCTTTCACCCGTACTTCTAAGACCAAAGACTGGAAGCGGTGCCCGCGGAGGGACTCGAACCCTCACGCCCGTAAGGACAACGGATTTTGAATCCGTCGCGTCTGCCAATTCCGCCACGCGGGCTGTGACACTCGCGAGAGTGCGACTGTCGAATTTCAGAAGGAAGGGGAGAGTTCCGCGGCGGGCGGGGCTTTTCCGGTTCCTCTACTCGACCCGGCCCCTGCGGCGGCTAGGCGGCGGCGTAGTGCTGGTGGAACCGGATGATGGACTGAATGCCGGCGCGGAAGCGGTCGAGGCCGAAGTGCTCGTTGGGCGAGTGGATGGCGTCGGTGTCCAGGCCAAAGCCCATGAGCACGCTGTCGAGGCCCAGCAGGTCCTTGAAGTCGGCGACGATGGGGATGGAGCCGCCGTGCCGCACGAACGTCGGCTCGGTGCCCATCACCTCGCCCATGGCCGTCTGCGCGGCCTGCATGGCGGGGGAGGTGCGGTCCACGAGCACGGGGCGGCCGCCGTGGAGCCGCCGAAACGTCATCGTCATGGTGTCGGGCACCTGTGCGTCCAGGTGCGCCTCCAGCTTGTCGTAGATTTCGGTCGGGGTCTGCTCGGGCACGAGGCGCATCGAGATCTTGGCACTCGCCTTTGCGGGAAGGACCGTCTTGGCCCCCTCGCCGGTGTAGCCGCCCCAGATGCCGTTCACGTCGAGCGTGGGGCGGGCGGAAAGGCACTCAAGTACCGAGTAGCCCCCTTCGGTGCGCACGGCCTCCACCCCGACCGCGTCCGCCCAGGCGTCCTCGTCGAACGGCAGCTCGGCGTACGTCTCGCGCTCGGCGTCGGTAAGCGGGCGGACGTTGTCGTAGAAGCCCGGGATGGTGATGCGGTGCTCGTCGTCGTGCAGGTCGGCAATGAGGGCCGCGAGGGCGTTGGCCGGGTTCTCCACCGCGCCGCCGTAGACGCCGGAGTGGAGGTCGCGGTTGGGGCCCTGCAGCGTCACCTCGGCGTAGGCGAGCCCGCGCAGGCCGTACGTGATCGAGGGCACGTCCTCGGAGAACATGGACGTGTCGCTGATGAGGACCACGTCGGCGTCGAGGCGGTCCCGATGGGCGCGGAGGAAGGGCGCGAGGTGTTCGGAGCCGATTTCTTCTTCGCCCTCGATCACGAACTTGAGGTTGACCGGCGGCTCCCCGTCGCTTTCGAGGTACGACTCCAGCGCCTTCAGGTGCATAAACATCTGCCCCTTGTCGTCGCAGGCGCCGCGGGCGTACAGCGTGTCGTTGCGGCGAGTGGGGTCGAAGGGCGGGGTGTCCCACTCGTCGAGGGGGTCGGGCGGCTGGACGTCGTAGTGCCCGTAGACCAGGACGGTGGGCTTGTCGTTGCCGGTGAGGTGTTCGGCGTAGACCACCGGGTGGCCGTCCGTCTCGGCCACTTCGGCGTGGTGCACGCCCCGCTCGCGCAGGTGCTCGGCCACCCACTGGGCGGCGCGCTGCACCTCGTCGGTGTACGTGGAGTCGGTGCTCACAGAGGGGATTGACAGCAGGTCTTCGAGCTGGTCGACGAACGTGTCGAAGTGCTCGTCGGCGTAGGAAAGCGCGGCGTTCATATCAGTTGCGACGTGCGAGTGACAAATGTCGAACAGGAAGTCAGGAAGACGGCCGACGGGCGTGGAGGAGCAGGCGAGGGCTCGTCTCGGCATAGGGGGCGCCGTCGTAGTCGCCATAGGTGGCGACGAGGTCGAGCCCCACGGCCGCGTACAGTGTTCGAAAGTCGTCGAGGGTGAAGAGGCGGACGCTCTCGTGGAACGTCTCCGTCGTGCCGTTCTGGGTGAGCGTGATCTTCTTGTTGATGCGCCCGTCGGCGATCCAGCGCTCCTGGTGGATCGTGACGCCCTTTTCGGTGTGGGTGCTTTCGGGCGTCAGGGTGGTGCGGACCTGCGGGGCGTTCAGGAAGTCCTGCAGCAGCCAGCCGCCGGGGCGGAGGGCCGTGGCCATGGCCTGGAGGGCGCGCTGGTTTTCGGCATCGTCGTCGAAGTAGCCGAAGGTGGTGAAGAGGTTGACGACGCCGTCGGCGCAGCCCTCGCAGTACGCGTCCCGCATGTCGCCCGGCGCGAAGGTGACGTCGAGCCCGTCGGCCGCGGCCCGCTCGCGGGCATCGGCGATGGACTGTTCGGAGAGGTCGATGCCCGTCACGTCGTAGCCGCGGCGGGCGAAGGCGCGGGCGTGCCGGCCCCGTCCGCACCCGACGTCCAGGATGTGGGCGTCCGGCGCCGGGGCGAGTTCCCGGTCGACGAAATCGACCAGCCGCTCGGCCTCGTCCTCGTCGCGGTGATCGTAGACGAGGGTGTAGGCGTCGCTGCCGAACCAGCCGTCGTACCAGGCCATGGAAAAAAGGAGGGCGCGAGGACGGAGGAATGCGAGGGACGGAGGGGCGCGGGCCCGACGTCTCAGTCGTCCTCGTCCTCTATCTCCTGGAAGGGCGCGAGGGCCTCCTCTACGGGGCGGGCGTCGGGGAACCAGCTGAGAATATCGCGGATGACCTCGTCGAGCAGCGCGTCGGGGCAGGAGGCGCCGGAGGTCAGGAGCACGTCGACCGGCGGGTTGTCCGCGGGGAACCAGTGCTCGGTGGTCTCCTCCGTCTTGGTGTGAATGTTGAAGTGCTGAATCTCGGCGGGCCCCTCAAATTCCCCGGCGTCGCAGATGAAGTAGGTGGGCATGTGCTCCTCGCAGAGCTCCACGAGATGGCTCGTGTTCGACGAGTTGTAGCCGCCCACAATGAGGCCGAGGTCGGCCCCGTCCTCGATCAGCGCCTTGGTTGCGCTCTGATTCTCATTGGTGGCGTAGCAGAGCGTGTCGGAGGTGTCGGCGAAGTGCTCCTTCACGTCGGCCTCGCCGTAGCGGTCGATCATCGCCTCGCGCATGAGGTCGGCGATGGCGGCCGTCTCCTCCGCGAGCATGGTGGTCTGGTTCACCACGCCCAGCTTTTGCAGGTCCGTCTCCGGGTCGAAGCCCTCGGAGTACTTGTCGTCGAAGTAGTCGTAGAAGAAGTCAGTGTCCTTTTCGCCCCGAATCACCTTCGCCAGCTCCTGCGCCTCTTCCATGTCGCGCACCACCACGACCGGCCCTTCCTCCTTGGCGTGCGAGAAGGTGGCACGGGTTTCCTCGTGGTAGCGCTTGCCGTGCACGATGATGGAGTAGTCGTCGTCCCCGATCTGGGAGCTTTTGCGCCACACCTTTTCGACGAACGGGCAGGTGGTGTCGTACGACGCGGTGTCGACTCCAATCTCCTCGAGTGTCTGTTCCACTTCCAGCGTTGTCCCGAACGCCGGAATGATGACCACATCGTCGGGTGTCAGCTCCTCGAACGGGATGAGCTGCTCGCCCTTCGTGGTGCGGAGAAACTGAATGCCCCGCTCGCGCAGGTCCTCGTTCACGTGTGGGTTGTGGATCATCTCCGAGAGGAGAAAGATCCGTTTGTCCGGGTTTTCCTCCAGCGCCTCGTAGGCGATCTCGATGGCCTGCTCCACGCCGAAGCAGAAGCCGAAGTGCCGGGCAATTTTGAAGCGCACCGGTCCAAAATCGATAATGGACGGCGAGAGGTCTTTCTTGCGCGGGTCGGTGGCTTGGCGCGCGTCCTTGACCGTCGAGATGATGGGGCTCTGGTAGAACGTCGGGACGTCGAACTGGCGCATGAAGCGAGGGGGGCTTGGAAAAAACCAGTAGCGTCCGCTCGTACGCGAGGGGGGAGCACAGGTTCAGGCGAGCGGGCGCGGCGGGCGCCCCGGGGCACGAGGCCAATGAGGAGACCGCGGGCGGCGAACGATGGGGCGGGCGTGGGGGTTCACGGACCTGTGATCCGCGCCTGTCAAACGACGACTTGTCCCGCATGATTGACACGTTCCAGTCCGATGCCGACGCGCTTTTTGCGTCGGTCGTTGCCCTTCGTCGCACGCTGCACCGCCACCCGGAGCTGTCGGGGGAGGAGCACGAGACGGCCCGCCGGGTGGCCGAGCGCCTCCGCGAGCTGGGGGTGGGGGCGGTGCAGACGGGCGTAAATGGCACCGGCGTCGTGGCGACGCTCGAGGGGGAGCGCCCCGGCCCCACGGTGCTCCTCCGGGCCGACATGGATGCGTTGCCGATTCAGGAGGAGACGGGTCTTGAGTTTGCCTCGGAGGTGGACGGCGTGATGCACGCCTGCGGCCACGACGTGCACACCGCCTCGCTGCTGGGGACCGCCGCCATTCTGGCCCGCCACCGCGACCAGCTCCACGGGCGGGTGCGCTTCTGCTTTCAGCCGCACGAGGAGCGCCTGCCGGGCGGGGCGCAAGGCATGATTGAGTCCGGGGTGCTGGCGGGCGTCGACGCCGTGTTCGGGCAGCACATCAAGCCGGACCTGCCGGCGGGCACCCTTGGCGTGCGGGCGGGGGCGGCCATGGCGTCAAGCGATGAGGTCTACGTCACGGTGACGGGCGAGGGGGGGCACGCCGCCGAGCCGCACGAGCTGGCCGCGGACGCCACCTACGTGGGCAGCCAGATCGTCGGGGCGCTCCAGTCGGTAATCAGCCGCCACTGCCCGCCCGATGTGCCGTCGATCCTCACCATCGGACGCCTCATCGCCGACGGGGCGACCAACGTGATCCCCGAGACGGCGCGGCTGGAGGGCACCTTCCGGGCGATGGACGAGGCGTGGCGGGGCCGCGGGCACGACCTCATCCGGCGCGTAGCGATCCGCACGGCGGAGGCGCACGGCGCCACCGCCGACGTGGAGATTCATACCGGATACCCTGCGCTCTACAACCACAAGGACGAGGCCCATCTCGTAGCGGACGCGGCTCGCGAGTACGTGGGGCCGGACCGGGCGCTCGACGTGGACCGGTGGTTCGCCGGGGAGGACTTTGCCTATTTCCTGCAGGAGCGGCCCGGGGCGTTCTGCCAGCTGGGCGTGGGTAGCGCGCACGGGCTCCACACAGCGGGCCTGAACGTGGACGAGGAGGCCCTGCGGGCAAGCACCGGCTTCATGGCGTACGTGGCGTGGCGGTATGGTCGGGAGCACGCCGCCTAGCGTTTCAGTATTCGATGCGCTCCTCGTAATTGGCCCAGGCCTCGAACGGGCGACGCGCCGCCACGCCGTCGTGCTGCTCCATGGGGATGCGGCGGCGGGGCGGCGGCTTGTCGATTTCCTCGTAGATGTGCGCGTCGTCGAAGCCGGCCGCGGCGGCCTGGTCACTGGTTGCGGCGTACACCACGCGGTCGAGCCGGGTCCAGTAGATGGCGCCCAGGCACATGGGGCACGGCTCGCAGGACGAGTACAGGGTGCAGCCGGTCAGTTCGAAGTCGCCCCGCGCCTCGCACGCCGCCCGGATGGCGGTGATCTCGGCGTGGGCCGTCGGGTCGTTTTCGGTCGTCACCCGATTGGTGCCCGTCGCAATGACGTCGTCGTCCGACACAACGAGCGCCGCAAAGGGGCCTCCGCGCCCGGACTGGACGTTCGTGACGGCCAGGGTTACGGCCTCCTGCAGAAAGTCGGCGGACGTAGGAGAAGACATGAGGAGAGGAGGAAGTCCGAAAGAGACGACTCCCGACTCAAAGACCCAGGCCCGTCGTCGTTCCGACGGGCGGCCGGGGTTGCACCCGGTCCCCGAAAGCGTTTTCTTGCGCGTACGCGATTCTGTTTGAAGGCGTCTCCCGGCCCATGGCCCCTTCGTCTCACTTTTCGTTTGCCACTCGCGCCCAGTCGCTGGAGCAGAGCGACATCCGGGCCGTCACCCAGCGGGTCGAAGAGGTGGGCGGCATCAACCTGGGGCAGGGCATCTGCGACCTGCCGACGCCCGAGCCGCTGCGGGCGGGCGCCCAGCGGGCAATTGCCGACGACGAGTCAATCTACTCGCACTACGCGGGCATCGAGCCGCTCCGCCGGGCCATCCTGGAGAAGGAGCAGGCCTACAACGAGGTGCCCGCCACCTCGCCCGAGGAGGTCGTCGTGGGCGTGGGCTCGACGGGCGTGTTCGTAACCGCCGCGATGTCGCTGCTGGAGGCCGGGGACGAGGTCGTGCTCTTCGAACCGTTCTACGGCTACCACCGCAACATCCTGGAGCTCACCGGGGCCACCGTCCGGTCCGTGCCGCTGGGCGGGCCCGGGTCCACGTTCGATCCCGAGGCCGTGGAGGCCGCCATCACCGACGACGCCAAGGTGATCGTCGTCAACACCCCGGCCAACCCGAGCGGGAAGGTGTGGACGCGCGAGGAGCTGTCCGATCTGCTCGACCTGATGGAGCGGCACGACCTCGTGGCGATTACCGACGAGATCTACGAGTACATGCTCTACGACGGGGCGCAGCACGTGTCGCTGGCGAGCCTGCCGGGCGCCTACGACCGCACGATCACACTCTCCGGCTTCTCGAAAACCTACAACGTGACGGGCTGGCGACTCGGCTACGGCGTGGCCCCGGCCCCGCTCGCGGAGCGGATGGGGCTCATGAACGACCTGCTGTACATTTGTGCGCCGCGTCCCCTGCAGCACGCGGCCCTCGCGGCGTTTGAGGACCTGAGCGACGACTATTTCGAGCAGCTACGGGACGACTACGCCGAGCGGCGGGTCCTGCTGTGCGAGACGCTGGAGGCGATCGGCTTTGAGGTGCCTCGGCCCGAGGGGGCGTACTATGCCCTCGCGGACTTCAGCCCCCTGGCGGCGACCCGGGACGGCTTTGCCGACGACGCGGCGGCGTGCGAGACCTTGGTGCAGGAGGCGAAGATCGCGAGTGTCACGGGCCGGTCGTTCTACGAGGACCCGGCCGACGGTCGCCGGCAACTGCGCTTCTGCTTCGCGAAGGAGCTGCCGGTGCTGCGGCAGGCCTGCGATCAGTTGCGAGGGGCCTTTGGGTGAAGCGTGAGGCGTGAGACGGGAGGCGTGGAGAGGAGGGGGGCAACGGACGCTTCGGGGGCCCGTCACGCATCACTTGTCACGGCTCCCGCTGCGGTAGGGACTGTCGAACCGACTCGGCATCAAGCAGATGGCGTGGTTCGTTTTCCAGGAGGGTCCGAGCACGTTCCAGGTCGTCGGGCGTGTTGCAGTGGAGGCGGAGGGCGTCCCGCTCGGGCAGGCGAACGGCCTCGACGGTCGTGCGCTGGGCCACGACGTGGAGGAAGCGGCCGAGGGTGTCGGGGTCGCCGCCGGTGCGAAGGTAGGGCTCGACCGTGGCCAGGGCGCCGGGCGTCAGCAGGTGCCAGGAGGGGCAGATGCGGGTGCTGTCGGTGGCGCTTGGGTCTTCCACAAGCCCCCGAACGCGCGGCCCGTCGAGCTGCAGCACGCTGCTCTGGCGCCGCCGCTGCGGGTCGGGCTCGTGGAGGGCCAACACACGGCTCGTGGTGCGGTCGAAGGCGTTGAGGAGCGGGGCGAGCGGAAAGCGGTACAGGCTGTCGCCACCGCTCACGAGGGCGCCGTCGGAAGGGAGAGCGGTTTCGGTGAGAAGAAAATGCAGGTCGCCAACCGCCCCGCGCTGCTCGTCGGGGGCGGTCACGCCGTCCTCGTGGATCGAGAGCGCAATCCCGTCGTCGCCCAGCGCGTCGCGCCAGTCGTCGGCCCAGGCCCGGAAGGCGTCGGCGTCGCGGCGGTTGACCGCAACGTGGATGGTGTCCAGGGCCGTCCAGGCCCGCAGGTCGTCCAGCAGGTGGTCGAGAAGCGGGCGGCCGGCGACGGGGAGGAGCGACTTGGGCGTCTCGTCCGTAAGCGGCCGCATGCGGGTGCCGAAGCCGGCGCAGAGGAGGTAGGCAGTCACGGTAGGGGGACGTGTGAGGGGG
>NCRB01000087.1 GCA_002894665.1 Salinivenus iranica | reverse complement strand
GCCCCGGCCGCCCCCGTTCATGCCGCCGACCCCGCCGCCAAACTGACGCCGCGCATCGTACTGCTGGCGCTTTTCCTCGTCGGAGAGGATCGAGTACGCCTTCTGGATGCGCTTAAACCGTTCCTCGGCGTTGGGGTCGTCCGGGTTGCGGTCCGGGTGGTGTTTGCGCGCGAGGTCCCGATACGCTTTTTTGATGTCCTGCTTGCTCGCATCCTCGTCGACCCCGAGAATGTCGTACAAGTCGTCCTGAGTTTTCGGCATAGGAGGGAAGTCCTGCGATAATCTGCGATCGAGCGGCGGCGACGCGTTCGAGATCGTTTCGTGCCCGCTCCCAGAGGACCGAGCGTGTGTTTGTCTTCACATATTCCATGCCACAACGCCTGCCCAGACGAAATGACGGACCCTGAAGTGTCAACTCGTCCGATTGAAACCGTGCTCGTCGCCAACCGCGGGGAGATTGCGGTCCGCGTCCTGCGCACCTGTCACGAGCGCGGCCTGCGCACGGTGGCCGTCTGCAGCACGCCCGATCGCAGCGCCCCGCACGTGCGCCTGGCGGACGAGGCGTACCACATTGGGCCCGCCGCCGCGGCCGAGTCGTATCTCGACCAGGAGGCCATCCTGGCGGTGGCCGATCGCAGCGGGGCCGACGCCATCCACCCCGGCTACGGCTTTCTCTCCGAAAATGCCGACTTCGCCGAGGCGTGTGCGGACGCCGGGGTGCACTTCATCGGGCCGCCGCCGGAGGCGATCCGCGCAATGGGCGACAAGACCGCCGCCCGCCAGCTGATGGAGGAGGCCGGTGTGCCCATGGCCCCCGGCACCACCGATGCCGTGGCGAGCACGGAGGCGGGCGAAGACATCGCGGCGGAGATCGGCTACCCGGTGCTGATCAAGGCCGCGGCGGGCGGGGGCGGCAAGGGCATGCGCATCGTCCACGAGCCCGAGGCGTTTGCGGGGGCGATGGACCGGGCGCAGGGTGAGGCCGAGTCGTCGTTCGGCGATGGGCGCGTCTTTATCGAGAAGTACATCGAGGAGCCGCGCCACATCGAGTTCCAGATCCTGGCCGACCACCACGGGAACACCATCCACCTCTTCGAGCGGGAGTGCTCCATCCAGCGGCGGCACCAGAAGGTGATTGAGGAGGCGCCGTCCTCGATCCTCACGCCGGAGGTGCGCCGCGAGATGGGCGAGGCCGCCGTGGCCGCGGCCAAGTCGTGCGGCTACCGCAATGCGGGCACCGTCGAGTTTCTGGTGGACAAGGACCTGAACTACTACTTCATGGAGATGAACACGCGCCTGCAGGTGGAGCACCCGGTCACCGAGTGGGTGACGGGCGTGGATCTGGTGGCCGAGCAGATCCGTGTGGCGCAGGGCGAGGCGCTGGGCTATTCGACCGACGACCTGTCAATCGACGGGCACGCCGTAGAGAGTCGGGTCTACGCGGAAGACCCGGGGTCGAATTTTCTTCCGGACCCGGGGCCGCTCAAGCGGCATTCCGCGCCGTCGGGCTTCGGGGTGCGGGTGGACGCGGGCGTGGAGGAGGGGGGCGAGGTGCTCATCCATTACGACCCCATGATTTCGAAGCTCACCACCTGGGGGCGCGACCGCCCGGCGGCCATCGACCGCATGATTCGGGCGCTCGATGAGTACGAGGTGGCGGGCATGTCGACGACAATACCGTTCTGCCGCTTCGCGATGCGGCACGACGGTTTTCGCGACGGCGACTTCACGACGCACTTCGTCGACGAGCAGTTCGACCCGGAGGCCCTGGTCGTTGAGGACCCGGAGCGGGATGAGCTCGCGGCGCTGGCGGCGACGCTGTACTACGCGCAGACGCAAGAAGAGGACGCGCCCACGATTGCTTCGCCCGAAAAGGGGCAGCCGGGACGCAGCCCGTGGCGTGACCGCCGGCGGCATACCCGGTAGGGGCGGGAAGCGATCGGGGCGGCGCTACAGGTCCAGTGCCTGTTGCGTCCCGCTTGGGGAGGAGTCGGAGGACGAGGCGCGCGACCGCTCACCGCGGCGGCTTCCGTGCTGGTCGAGCACCTCGTCGGCCCGGGCCTGCACGGCCGGGTTCTTGCGGAGCGCAAAGATGCGGTCTTTAGCCCGCTTGGCCGCCGCCTCGTGGTTCACGATCGGGGCGGGGTAATCCGTACCGACCCGGCAGCCGCTCTCGCGCTGCACGTTTTTGGGCATGAGCCACGGCTCGTGGAGGTAGGGCACGGGCACGTCGCCGAGCGCCGGGAGCCAGCGCCGGATGAACGCCCCCTCCGGATCTTGCTCCCGGGCCTGTTTCGTGGGGTTGTAGACCCGCACTGCGTTGATGCCGGTGGTGCCGGATTGCATCTGAAGCTGGGGGAAGTGAATGCCCGGTACGTAGTCGATCCACCGGCGGGCCAGCACGTCGTGGAACTGTCGCCAGTCGAGCCACAGGTCGTACGATGCGAAGGAGACGAGCAGGGCGCGCATCCGAAAGTTGAGGTAGCCGGTGGCCCGGAGGGCGCGCATGCAGGCGTCCACCAGCGGGTAGCCCGTCTTACCCGCGGCCCAGGCCGCCTCGCGGGCGGGGTCGTGGTCGTCCGCCCGGAGGGCGTCGAACGCCGGGATGAACGACTCGTGCTCGATACGGGGGGCGTCCTCCAGCTTCTGCGTGAAGTGGTCGTGCCAGTGCAGCCGGCTTTCGAGGGACGAGAGGGATTTGCGCCAGTCCGAGGCCGCGTCGGGGGGCAGGGCGCGGACCGATGCTTTGCGGTCCTGAATCCGATGGTAGACGCTGCGCAGGCTGAGGGTTCCCCAGGCGAGGTGGGGGCTGAGGCGCGAGCAGCTCCGGAAGGCCGTCTGCGGGCTCGACATCTCGGAGGGGTAGTGTCGGCCCCGCCGATGGAGGAACGAGCGGAGGGTGCGATGTGCCGCCGCCTCCCCACCGGTCTGCAGCGTATCCACCCCGTCGAGCGATAGGTCCAGGTCGTCGCACGTGGGGAGGGGGCCGGGCCGCACCGGAACGGGCCGCAGGGCCTCCGGCGCCGGCAGCGGAGCGGTCTCCATGAAGTCCGTCCACTGCGAGCGCCAGTTGTCGCGGTTGTGCGGGCCCCGCACGACGCCCTGCTGTCGCGGCTCGTGGAAGGGGAGGCCGTGACGATCGGCCCAGGCCCGCACGGCCCGGTCGCGGTCGAAGGTGAGACGCGTCCCGGTTTCCTGGTGCGCCCACAGGGTAAACGGGCCGGTTGCGTCGTAGAGGCGCTGGAAGGTGTCGACGGCCTCCCCCTGGCGGACGACCAGCGGCTGGCCCCGGTCGGCCAGGGCGGCCCGGAGTGCGATCAGGCACTCCCGGATAAATCGCCAGTGCGCGGCCGAGAAGTCGGGTGCCGCGACGAGGGACGGCTCGACGATGTAGAGGGGCAGTACGGGGCCGCGCTCGGCGGCGTCGACGAGCGGGCGATGGTCCCGAACGCGCAGGTCCCGCTTGAACCAGACGACCTGCAGGTCCAGAATGCGGGGCGAACGAGGCATGGATCGGCGGTTGGGTGACGGATCAAAACCCCAACCGACACTCCGTCCGTGCGTGCGGCGCCGCGGGGCAATGTCGCAATGTCGTCACGATTGGTTGGGGGGCGACCCGGGCCTGCGCGCCCAGTCAAAACATCGGGGGGGCTACTCAATTCAAAGCAGGTACTTCGTAGAGACGTCTCTACGGCGCCCATCATTTACGCATTTGATTTTAGGCACCAGGCCCTCCCAGTCTCTCATGGACGACCCTAACATGAACGAACCCACGCCGGAATTTATGGCGGCCTCGTATATTGCCCAGATTGCTCCTCTCCTGTTCGACGCGGCCGACAAGGCCAAAGAGATCGGGGGGAAGCCGCAGCACGTGGCTGTGGCGGAGGAGACCGTGAAGGCCCACGTGCAGCGCCAAAACTTCGATATTGAGCGGACCGTCGCGACGGTTCAGAAGGAAGACGACGGCATCAAAATCGAGTACCGGGGACGGACCGCCACGCTCACGTTCGACTGAGGGGCTGTCGGGGCCGACCGTTACGTCTCGGAGGCCGTGAGGGCAATGATCTCGTCGAAGTCGAGCGCGATCAGGACCTCCTCGCCGTCGGTCTGATACCGGTAGAGCTTGCTCCGGCTGGCTTCTGGGGAGGATTTTCGGTATTCCACAAAGTCCGATGCCATCTGTTTGGCCTCGGGGCGGGGCACCGACTCGATCGTGCGTTCGTGAAGAGACGGCCCTCGGGCGGCGTTCTCGTGCCCGGGAGAGCGAAATGTGATCGTGATGAACATAGGTTGCACTTTCGGGCCACTACTGAGCAGGGGGGACTCCGGTGCAGGATAACGACGGGGGGAAAAGAAGGATTCATGTCTGTAGAAACGGCCTACGGTTGCGCCATCCGTAGGCCGGAGGGCGGCCCGTGAACGGCGGGGGTGGATGCTGTCGTGCGCAGTTGTTACACTAAAAGCACGCGGCCCAGCGCCTCCCACAGCCCGTACGACCCTGGGTGGAAGCGCTCCCAGCTGCCGCACACCTCGTGTCCTTCTCTTCTACAGCCTCTTTCTCATGAGTACGTCTGTCTCGGGCATTCACCACGTTACCGCCTACGCGCACGATCCGCAGGAAAACCTCAACTTTTACGCTGGGGTGTTGGGGCTCCGACTTGTGAAGCAGACGGTGCTGTTCAACAACCCATCCGAGGTTTTCAAGGGGCCGACGATGTACCACTTCTATTACGCCGATGGGACGGGCACGCCCGGGTCGGTGATCACCTTCAAGCCCCACCACAGCATTCAGAAGGGGCAGGTGGGGCGCGGGCAGGCGACCGCCACGGCGTTCACGATTCCGGAAGGCGCGGTGGACTACTGGGTGGATCGGCTCGACGACGCCCCCGAGGCGACACTGTATCCGGTGACCGAGCGGTTTGGGCGCACGGTGATCCAGTTCCAGGACCACGACGGGCAGCCGCTGGAGCTTATCACGGGCACGTCGGACATCGAGCCGTGGGACGGGGGCCCGGTGCCGGCCGAGCACGCCCTGCGCGGCTTCCACGGCGTCACCATCCATCCGCACAACGCGCAGCTCACGGCCGAGGTGCTGGAGCTCATGGGCTACGAACAGGTCGACTACGAGCCGACGCCGCAGGACGGGGACTGGACGCGCTTCCGCGTTCCCGGCCCGGAGCATGGCCAGTTCATCGACCTCTACAACGAGCCGAACATGCACGAGGGGCGCTGGGGCTACGGCACGGTGCACCACGTGGCCTTCCGCGTGGGGGACGACGATGAGCAGATGTCCCTCCGCGACGCCCTCCGCGACGCCGGGCATGCGCCCACGGCCATGAAGGACCGCAACTACTTCCACTCCATCTACTTCCGCGAGCCGAACGGGGTCAACTTCGAGATCGCGACCGACCCGCCCGGCTTCCTCCACGACGAGCCCGAGGATGCGCTCGGCGAGAAGCTGATGCTGCCGCCCTTCCTGCAGGACCGGCGGGACGAGGTGGAGGCGAAGCTGGCGGACATCACGGTGCCGTCCTAGCGCCTGGGGCGTCGCGTGTACCGCCGTAGGGGATCCGGGCGGCGGGCAACAGAATTGAACGCGTACGAGAGATCCCTCAACTCTTTCTCCCCCAGGGTCCCCCTTCGCCATGCCCCGATCCACCCGCTCGATGAACGCCACGAAGCACGTCGCCCTCGTGGCTCACGACAACAAAAAGCCCGATCTCCTGGAATGGGCCGAGTACAATAGCGAGCAGCTCGCACAACACGAGCTCTACGCCACCGGCACCACCGGCCGCCTGCTTCAGGAACGGCTCGGGTTCACAATAAACCGGCTGCAGAGCGGCCCGCTTGGGGGCGACCAGCAGATCGGTGCCCGCATCGCCGAGGGCACGATCGATGCCCTCATCTTCTTCTGGGACCCGCTGGAGCCCATGCCCCATGACCCCGACGTGAAGGCCCTCCTCCGGATCGCGGTCGTGTGGAATATCCCCATCGCCTGCAACCGGGCCTCGGCGGACTTTATCTTCTCGTCGCCCCTCATGCGAGAGGCGTACGACCGCCCGGTCGAGGACCTGAGCGACTACCAGAACCGGGACGTGCTGATGGACCCGGCGAGTGCGGAATGAGCGCCCGCTGGTGTCGCCGGCAGACGCCCCGCTCAGGGCCTAGCGGACAGACGACCCTATAGTATTGGGTAGAGCGCGAGAAGGGCTTGTAGGACTCCCGGCTTTTACTTGCGTGATTTTGCTCCGCTCATTTGCCGGGTGGTACACGGACCCCTATCAGTTTAGGCCTGTTGTTGATAGTAGTATGACACACGAGATCAAACGCACATACCGATACCGCCTGTATCCGAACGAGGCGCAGAAGGCTGAACTCGCCCGTACGTTTGGGTGCAGCCGGTGGGTATACAATTGGGCGCTTGAAACCAAAACGAAGGCGTACTACCAGGACGAGGAGTCTCTTTCGTTCACAGATCTCTCTGGCCGTCTGACAGACAAGAAGCGCGAGGAAGAAACCAAGTGGCTGTCAGAGGTCAGTGCCGTGACGCTTCAACAGAGCCTTCGCAATCTGAATCAAGCGTTCACCAACTTCTTCGAGGGCCGAGCCGAATACCCGTCCTTCAAGTCGAAGAAAGGCGATCAGACGGCTCGGTACGTTGGCACGGCGTTCGATATTCGAGAAGAGAACGGGAAACGGAAGCTCCGTCTTTCGAAAATGCCGGGGCTCATCAATATCCGGTGGTCTCGGGAGCTTCCGTCCGAGCCGAGTGGCTGCACCGTCACAAAGAATGCCGTCGGACAGTACCACGCCTGCTTCGTCTGCACCGAGGAAGTCGAACCTCTCCCGAGAGTCAACGGAGAGGACGGCGACCTTGAGTTTGTCGGGCTAGACTTGGGTATCGAAAGTCTCGTGACGCTCTCGACTGGTGAGAAGGTCGGAAATCCGCGCTGGTTTGAGAATGAACACGAGCGGCTTCGCCGCGAACAGCAGAAGCTCTCCCGCAAGAAAAAAGGCTCGAATAATTGGGAGCGACAACGTCAGCGCGTGGCGAAGGTCCACCAACGCATTCAGGACCGCCGCAAGGACTTCATCGAGAAGCTGACCACACGGCTCGCCCGTAACTTCGACGTGATCGTGGTCGAGGACCTTGCGGTGAAGAATATGCAGCAGAATGGCAGCCTTGCCCGTCACATTGGACAAGCTGGTTGGAGTCAGATCGTTCGCCGTCTTCGAGACAAATGCGAGTGGTACGGACGGACGCTCGTTGTAGCCGACAAGTGGTTCCCGTCCAGTCAGCGGTGCTCAGAGTGCGGGCACATCGGCGGCAAGAAACCGCTCGACGTGCGAGACTGGACGTGTAGTGAATGTGGTGAGGATCACGATAGAGACATTAACGCAGCAAAAAACCTGAGTAGGGTCGGGCAGACCCGAATTCAAGCACCCGAGAGGATTCCGAAAGCAAAAGCATTTGAGATTGTGGGTGATACTTATGGCAGCTAATCGTGGATGGTCAAATCAAGAGAGAAAAGATATTACGTCTCGTTACCAATCGGGCGAGTCGTCGGTAGATACTGCCTCTGATTACGATGTCAGCGCCGTCACGATACGCAACCGTTTGGAAAAGTGGGGAGTGGAAAGACGAAGCCGAAGCGAACTTCAGTCTCTCGGACAGCTAAGAGAGAATGATGTTGACGACTCGTATTTCTCAAACATAGATGATGGAGCCAAGGCATATTGGCTTGGCTTTATCAACGCGGATGGCTGTGTTACCACCCAGAATCGCCTGACAGTAGAGATCTCTCAGCGGGATCAATCTCACCTGGACAAACTCCGACACGAGCTTTCTGCTGAACACTCGATCTACGAGCGTGGGAAACTATGCAGTCTAGTAATCACCAGCAAAAAGCTATCAGACTCCCTTAAGTCACTCGGGGTAGAACCGAGAAAGTCTAAGAATAGCGGAAGGTCCATAAAAGTCCCAGACGGATTGGAATCTCATTTTTGGAGAGGGGTTGTTGACGGCGATGGACACTACAGTAATTCTCAACGGACAATTGTTCTCGCTGGGAATCAGCAGACAGTACAAGACTTTGCAAGCTGGGTTAACTCTGTAGCCTTAATGGCGACAACCAAACCATATGAGACGGACCGCACGATAAGAACACACGTTTGCGGGCAAGCTGCTTCCATCGTAGCTCAGAGATTGTACAAAGACTCAACACCAGCGACAAGACTGGAGCGTAAGTACGAGATAGCGAAAGAGTATTGGGTAGGGCAGGGCATATCCGAACCCGCTCGTAAGAGCAAATAGCACCTGGAGACCTGGGGAAACCCGACGCGTTTGACGTCGTCGGTTCCGGTCGATGAATGGTAGAATCCCCCGGCTTCAGCCGGGGGAGAAGTCAACCCTGGGTCGTCTCCACCGTGCCAATCGTGTAGCCTTCGATTTCGCTGGCGCGGAAGCGAAAGACCGAGCCGCCCAGGTGGATGGCCTCGGCGCCGGTCATGACCTCCTGCACCGACACGTGCAGAAACGTGTCGTCCTCGGCCTCCGCCACGGCGTCGAGCATGGACGACATCATGCCGCTAAAGGCTTCGACCGCGCCGTCCTCTGCGCCGGCCTGCTCCTGGGCCACGTCCACCATGCGCGAGGTGTCGGCCTCGAAGGAGTCTTTGCCGACCACGTGCCCGGTTACGATGTTGCCACTCACCACGAGGGTGATCGGGCAGGTGGCGCCGCGCTCGTTGGCGTACGTGCTGAGAACGTCGAGTCCGGGATCGCTCATTGACTTGCGGAGGATTGTGTCGAAGAAGGATGGAAATGAAGAAGGATGCGCCCGAGACGTGGGGCATCACCGCCTCCATGGTATCCAGGACACGGGGACGACGGCAACCGCGAGCCGGGGGCAAAAAGGAAAAATGGGCGATATGGTTGGATCCGAACGGAAAATTCAGTTATGTTCGGGGGCGTGATTCTGGAGCACGTGTCCACACCGCGTGCCCGTGACGCCTGAGCGTGTTCTCGCACCGACTTTCCGTCGACTGTATGTCCCCTGACTTCCCGATTGCGACGCTGGACCTGGTGATCATCGCCGGGTACTTCCTCATCGTGTTCGCCATCGGCTACGTCGTGGCCCGGCAGACCGAAAGCGGCGACGACCTGTTTCTGGCCGGGCGGAGCCTGGCGTGGGGCACGATCGGCTTCTCGCTCTTTGCCTCCAACATTTCGAGCACCACGATGATCGGGCTGGCGGGGGATGCCTACCGGATGGGCATCGCGGTGTCGAACTACGAGTGGATGGCGGGCGTCGTGCTCGTCTTTATCGCCATCTTCTTCGTCCCCTTCTTCATCCGCTCGGAGCTCTCGACGATTCCGGAATACCTGGAGAAGCGCTTCGACGTGCGATCGCGAAAGTACTTCTCGGGGCTCACCATCTTTACGAGCGTGGTGATCGACACGGCGGGAGGCATTTACGCCGGCACGTTGGTCCTCAAGACCTTCTTCCCGGACCTCATTCCGGGCCTCGGGCCGGAGCTGGACTTCTACGCCGTCTGCTTCATTCTGGCCCTTATTGCCGGCGTCTACACCGCGGCGGGCGGGCTTGCGGCCGTGGTGTACACCGACATCCTGCAGGCCGTCATTCTGCTCGTGGGCTCCACCTTCATCGCCGTCATCACGTTCGGGCAGTTTGACTTCTCGTGGGCGCAGGCGACGGCACAGCTGCCGGAGGGGCACCTCTCGCTCATGCAGCCGATGGACAGTGAGGGGCTGCCGTGGCTGGGGACGCTCGTGGGCGTGCCCATTCTCGGCTTCTACTACTGGGGGCTCAACCAGTACATCGTGCAGCGCATCCTGGGGGCCCGCGATCTGAAAAACGCCCGATGGGGGGCCATCCTGGGTGGAGCGCTGAAGCTGCTGCCGCTCTTCATCATGGTGCTGCCGGGCGCCTTCGCCTTCACGCTCTACCCCGACCTGTCGTCGCCCGACATGGTCTTTCCCACGCTCGTGACGGAGCTGCTGCCCGTGGGGGCCGTGGGGATCGTGATGGCCGGCCTCATCGCCGCCATCATGTCCACGATCGACTCGACGCTGAACTCGGCCTCCACACTCATCACCATCGACTTCATCAAGCCGAACCGGCCGGACCTGACGCCGGAGCAGGTGGGCACCATTGGGCGCATCACGACGATTGTCCTGATGATTTTTGCCGCGCTCTGGGCGCCGCAGATTCGGGAGTTTCCGGGCCTCTGGAGCTACATCCAGTCGGTGCTCTCGTACCTGGTGCCGCCGGTGGTGGCGATCTTCCTGCTCGGCGTGTTCTGGCCGCGGGCCAACGGGGCGGGGGCGTTTGCGACGCTGACCGGGGGGCACGCCCTCTCCATCCTCGTCTTCCTGTTTGCGCAGGATGGGCTTCTGTTTGAGCAGGCGCCCATCGAGCTCCACTTCACGATTATCGCCGGCATCCTCACCGCGCTCTGCCTCGGCCTGTTCGTGGTCACGTCGCTCACGCTCGGCACGCCCCCTGAGCCGGAGCAGGTCGACGACCTGACGTGGGCGAACCGGATCATCGAGCGTCCGGAGGGCGTGGCGTGGTACAAGGACTACCGCGTCCAGTCGGCCGCCGTGCTGGGCCTGACCGTGGCGATGATCATTGCCTTCTGGTAGGCCGGGGGCAAAACCCAACGCCCCGTCCCGGACGGGCCGGAGCGGGGCGATCATCGAGTATTGGGCGGGGCTACGGGGTGGACGCGGTATGGGCCTCCTCCGAGCGGGGCGGGGAGGCGGGTGCGCGGTCGTCGTGGGGCCGATCGGGACGCATCGGATTGTGGCCACACTGCGTGCACCGGTAGTACCCGGTGAGGACGCGGACGACCCACGGCGTCTCGTCGTCGCAGTGCGGGCAGTGGTCCACGACCTTCGTGACGCGGCTAAACGTGCTCGCGGACACCGAGAGGTACGTATCGTGCAGGCGGTCCAGAAGCTTCATGCAGAGGGAGACGGCTGTGAGGGGAATCGTCGAACGAGGCCGGCGCAGGGGCCGACGCTGGTGTTCGCCCCCTCCAATCCCAGATGCGAGCCCGGGTTCGCCCGCAAGCGCTTCTGGTTGCAGAATGTTAACACAACCCAAGGATGCGCGAAGGGGCGGTGAGGGTTGTGTCAACACAAAGCGCTTCCTGCACCGAGTCTCCAATTCCCCGCCCGGCACGAGGCCGGACGGGGACGTGTTCGGAACTGGAAAACGACGGCCCGGGCCTACCGCACGACGGTCAGGCGCTTCGTGGCGGCAACGT
>NCRB01000086.1 GCA_002894665.1 Salinivenus iranica | reverse complement strand
GCCGCCGTATAGATCCCGGATCTCCGCTCTTACGCTCGCTCCGCCCGGGATGACAGGGGGCGATTTTTCTGTGCAAGAATCACGGTTGACACGGCACTAGGGACGAGGTTCTGTTCGGGCGTCTTAGTCGTCGGGGGCGTCGTTCCGGATGATGGAGAGCCGCTCCTTCGCCGACAGGGGGGATTCCTTCGGCATCGCGAAGGCCAGGCCGAAGTACGCGAGGAGGAAGGGCCCCCCGGAGGCAATCACGCCGATGACGAACGCGATGCGGACGAGCGTGGAGTCCAGGTTCAGGTAGTTCGCAATCCCTCCACAGACGCCCATCAGCTTCTTGTCGGCCCGGGATCGGGTGAGGCGCTTCTTGGACGAGGCGGCGGGCTCCTCCACGACCTTTGTCTCGCCGGTTTCGGCATCGACCGCCTTCTTCTGCTCCGCGTCTGATTTCGACGAGGACGGGCGCCAGGTGAGCACCCCAAAGCCCAGAAGAATGACCAGCACGCCCACCAGCCACGGAAGCGCCGCGCCGAGGCCGCCCAGGGCGGGTTCAGCCCAGACGCCCAGCTCGCTCAGCAGATACACGATGCCGGCCACGATGAGGCTGAGGCCCGTGATCGTGGGCAGGTTCAGCATGCTCGATTCCTCGGACGCATCGTCGTCGAAGTAGAGGGCATCCAATTCCTCCTCCGACACGTCGTCGAGGTCGAGGGTCGTCTCGCCGACCTCGAACGGCGTGGGCTGATCGTGGGTCTGCTCGGAGCGAGACGAGGGAGAGGAGCGAGAGCGTTCTTGGTTGGCCATGGGACTGAAGGGAATGGACGGAAGGCAGCGGCAAGCAGCCGGGAGCTAGTCCACAGCGAACGTGCCCCGTTCCGTGATGATTGACGTTAAGGCCACGTCGTGAGGAGCCGACGGCACCGTGGGCAGGAGGCACTCGTGGTACACGAGGCCGATCCGGGGGCCCTGCACGGCCGCCAGAAAGGCGTCGTAGTAGCCGGCCCCGTGCCCGACGCGGTGGCCGGTGCGCCGACCGGCCCCCAGGGCGGGCACAACCGTCGCGTCGAGTTGCTCGGGCGGAATTCGCGGCGCGTGGGTCGGTTCGCGGATGTCCCAGCGGTTGGTCGTGAGGGTGTCCGGGCCGTCGTAGCGTCGAGGGATCATCGTAGGGTGTTCGGGATCGTAGCTCGTCACCACGGGGAGCGCCACGGTGGCGCCCCGGCCCCGAAGGGCCGCGATGAGCAGGCGCGTGTCCACTTCTCCCCGTGTAATCTGAGGCCAGTACAGCAGGACGGTCTGGGCCGAGGACAGCCCTGGATGGTGTAGGGCCCGGTGGGCGATGAGTGCACCGCGGGCCTGCTGGCTCGTTCGGGAGAGCGAGTCGCGATACGCCCGGAACCGGGTCCGGCAGTCCTCTTTCGAGGGCGGGGCGGCAGAAGAGCCCATTATGGAGGGTGGGCCGACATCAAAAGGCAGTGTACACGATAAAAACGCCTGGGACTCTGAAAACGATCCATCGACACCTGTCGAAAAACACGGAGCCGGCAGGAAGAATGTTACAGGCAGCGACGGAGAGAAATCAGCCCCAGCGAATTATGGGTGAACACCCTTCGTGAAAGGGATCGTACGACAGGATGCGTTTCGTATAGAGAACGGTTATGCTGGAAACACCCCCGCACTGCCCTCGTGGGGTTCCATTCCGGTTTGTCCCGTCCGCCAATCGGGACGGGGCTCGACGACCCATTCTATCGCTTTCGAAGTTGTCTCCACTCCCATGTTTGAGAGCCTGTCCGAAAAGTTGGAAGGAGCCCTCCAGTCCGTGACGGGGCAGGGCCGGATCAACGAGGTCAATGTGGCGGAGACAATGCGGGAGATCCGCCGCGCGCTCCTGAACGCGGACGTCAATTATCAGGTCGCCAAGGAGTTTACCAACAACGTGAAGGAGAAGGCGACCGGAGAGGAAGTGCTCACGTCGGTGACGCCGGGACAGCAGCTTACCAAGATCATCCACGATGAGCTGACCCGCGTCCTGGGGGGAGAGCACGAAGGGCTGGCGATGGCCGACACGCCGCCCACGGTCATCCTGGTGGCCGGACTCCAGGGGTCGGGCAAGACGACCTTCTGTGCCAAGCTCGCGCGCCATCTACGGAAGCAGGGGAAGGCGCCGCTCCTGGCCGCGTCCGACGTCTACCGCCCGGCCGCCGTCGACCAGCTGAAGAAACTGGCGGACCAGGCCAACGTGCCGGTCTACTCGATTGAGGAGGACGGACGCATTGTCGAAGACGCCGTGCGCGTTGCGGACGAGGCCGTCCACCACGCCCGCGAGAAGGCCCGCGACGTGGTGATTATCGACACGGCCGGCCGAATGCACATCGACGAGCAGATGATGCAGGAGGTGGCCGACATTAAGACGGCGGTGACCCCGAACGAAACCTTGTTCGTCGTGGACTCCATGACGGGACAGGACGCGGTGAACACCGCCAAGGAGTTCAACGAGCGGCTGGATTACGACGGGGTCGTTCTTACCAAGCTGGATGGGGACACCCGGGGCGGGGCGGCCCTCTCGATCCGCACCGTGGTCGAGAAGCCAATCAAGTTTGCCTCGACGGGGGAGAAGCTCGACGCCCTCACGCCGTTTTACCCCGACCGGATGGCCCAGCGCATCCTGGGCATGGGGGATGTGGTTTCGTTTGTCGAGCGGGCGCAGGAGGAGTACGACAAGAAAGAAGCCGAGCGCCTCGAAGAAAAGATTCGCTCGGACGAGTTCGATCTGCAAGACTTTTACGATCAGCTTCAGCGCATCCAGAACATGGGATCGTTGAAGGAGCTGATGGGCATGATTCCCGGGGTTGGGAACAAGATCCAGGACCTTGACATCGACGAGGATGCCTTTACCCACATCGAGGCGATGATTCAGTCGATGACTCCCGAGGAGCGCACGCATCCGGAGATCCTGAACGGGATGCGCCGCCGCCGCATCGCCCGAGGGAGCGGAGTGGAGGTTCGGGATGTGAACCAGCTCATCAGCCAGTTCAACGAAATGAAGAAGATGATGAAGACGATGCAGAAGCTGACGAGCAAGGGGCGGGACGTCAGCATGTCGAACCTCATGAACAAGCTTACGGGCGACGGCGGCGGCCCGAGCCCGAGCCCCCGGTAGGGACCGGCCCAACGACTGATGTTCTCTCACGAATTCTCTCATTGAACTCGACCTCCACACGACGTGTCTGTCAAACTTCGCATGCGCCGAATTGGGCGCAAGAAAATCCCCGTGTACTCCATCATTGCCACAGACTCGCGCAATGCGCGGGACGGTCGGTACATTGAGGACCTGGGGCGCTACTTTCCGCTCCGGGACCCCGCCGAGGTGAAACTCGACGAGGAGCGGGCGCTGTACTGGCTCGAAAATGGAGCCCAGCCGAGCGACACGGTTCACTCGATTCTGCACCGCCGCGGCATTTTGCTTCAGCATCACCTGAAGAAAAGGGGAGAGTCGCCCGACGAAATTCAGCGGCAGGTAGAGGAGCTTCGCGAGCGGATGGTCGCGGAGGGCAAGGAGCTGAAGATGGTCGTGGATGCCCGCGGGGAGGACGCCCTCGCCAAGGAACGAGAGCGCGCCGAGGAGCTTGACGAAGAGGCGCAGCTCCGGGCCCAGGCCACGTCGATCCCCGTGGACGACGACGCTGTTGCGGACGACGACGCGGCCGCCGACGAAGGGGAGGAGCCCGAGGCGGATGCGGGGGCGGACGAGGCCGCTGCGGACGAGGACACGGAGGAAACGAAAGACGAGTAGCCCTCAGCGGATCGTGATCGCCTGTTCATGCCGTCTTCGCCCGACAGTCCCTCCGACGCGCGCCCCGAGTACGCCGACATTCCGGCGGACGCCCTGGTGCAGGTCGGCTTCGTGTATCGGCCGCACGGCATTGAAGGGGAGCTCAAGATCAACCCCGAACAGACCGACGATCCGGCCCGCTTCGAAGAGCTGCCGACCGTCTACTTCGGCGGGCAGCCCCATCGGGTGCGCCGACACGACATCCGATCGGTCCGCTACCAGGAGACCAAGCGGGGCACGACCGTTATTCTGGGAGTCGAGGGCATCACGACCCGTTCCGACGCCGAAACCGTCACCAAACTCAAGGTCTTCGCCGCGGAGGAGGACTTGGCGCTCGACGACGATGAGTTTTTCGTCCACGAGCTCGTGGGCCTTGAGGTCGTCACGGACGATGGGACGCTCCTCGGCACCGTGTCGAACTTCCAGGAAATGCCCGCCCACGAGGTGTTCGTCATTCGCCGGCCGGACGGAGGTGAGGCGATGGTCCCGGCGGTTGAGGACTTTATCCTCGACGTAGACCTCGACGCTGAACGGGTGACGGTTCGTCCCATCGAGGGATTGATTGACTAGAGCGGCGCCGCGTTGACGTTTTTCGGATCGAACGGAGGATCCGTCCCATGCGTATTGATCTTATTACGGCACTTCCGGGACTCGTCGAAGGACCGCTGCAGCACAGCATTGTGCGCCGTGCCCAGGAGGCAGAGGCCGTGACCATTGAGGTTCATGATCTGCGAGAGCATGCGGACGGAAAGCACCGGCAGATCGACGATTATCCCTTTGGGGGCGGGGCCGGCATGGTTTTGAAGCCGGAGCCGCTGTTTCGGGCGGTGGACGCGATCGACGAGGCCCACGGCCCCCCGGATGACGTCATTTTTCTGACGCCCGACGGAGAACGACTGGAGCAGACGACCGTCAACCGCTTGTCGATGGAGGGGCACCTGGTGCTGATTGCCGGTCACTACAAGGGCATTGACCAGCGCGTTCGTGATGAGCTGGTGACCCGCGAACTTTCGATCGGCGATTACGTGCTTAGTGGCGGTGAATTGCCGGCCCTTGTGCTGGTGGACGCCATCGTCCGCCTGGTCCCGGGCGTGCTGGGGGATGCCTCCTCCGCCCTCACGGACTCGTTCCAGGACGGACTGCTCGACGCGCCGGTGTACACGCGCCCGGCGGAGTTTCGCGGACAGACGGTCCCGGAGGTGCTTCGATCCGGCGATCACCAGCGTGTGGAAGCGTGGCGCGACCAGAAACGACTTGAGAAAACACGATCCCGCCGTCCCGACCTTCTGCCGGACGCGGAGGAGAAGGAGTAAGACGGCCTGAACACCCCTTGCACAGACGTATTTTTGTTCACCAACACCCTCACTTCCCATGGCCACTGATCTGATGAGCGTCGTCGAGGCCACGCAGTTTCGGGACGACGTCCCCGATTTTGATGCGGGCGACACTGTTAACGTACACCTGCGCGTGGTGGAGGGCGAGAAGGAACGGATTCAGCAATTTGAAGGCGTATGCCTCGGCCGCCGGGGCTCCGGCGCCAACGAGACGTTTACGGTCCGGAAGGTCTCGGAAGGCACCGGCGTCGAGCGCATCTTCCCGATTCACTCGCCCCGCATCGCCCAGATTGACGTGAAGCGCCGCGGTAAGGTGCGCCGGTCCAAGATCTTCTTCCTGCGCGACCGGTCGGGCAAGAACGCCCGGATCAAGGAGCGCGTCCGCGAAAATTAGCGTGGGGGCGCCCGTCGCCTCCGACGCGTCGGCCCGCCCGATTCGTTCTCTTTTCCACACACCGGACGCCTCCGATGGACCTTGCGATCTGGGACTATCCCCCCGCTGAATTCTTAGTGTCCGGGTTTACGTCCGGTGCCGTCGAGAATCCGTTCCGGATTCGGCGCTACCGCCCGGAGGTCTGTGCGGCTCGCCTGGTGGAGGATGACGTCGACGTGGCCCTCCTGCCCACGATGCTTGCGTTGCAGGGCAGCGACGCCTTCGACGTGATTCCGAGCGTGGGGCTCGTGTCGTGGCGCTACCCGTACGCCCGGCTGGTGTGGAGCGGCGGCCTCCACGACTTCCCGGAGACGATCGCCTACGATCGGCGCGTGGCGCAGGAGCGCACCGTGGCCCGCATCGTGCTGCACGAGCACTACCAGGTGGATCCCACCTTCGTGCCCTACGACGACGTGCCGCCCGCCGGCCTGTTGGCCACGGACGAAGACGCGGCGCTGATGGTGGGGCCGAACGTCCCGTCGTTGCAGACCGAACCGTTTGAGATCGACATCGGGCAGGAGTGGTACGAGCTGGCGAACTACCCGATGGTGTGGGGCCTGTTCGTGACGAAGCGCGACCGCGCGACCGAAGAGGTCATCGAGCCGCTCATTGACTCCGGAAAGGCGGCCGAGGAGAACCGGGAGGTGTGGGTGCAGGCGCAGGAAACGACCAAGACGCTCAACGACTTCTACCGCGAGGATCTCCGCACGGCCCTCGACAAGCTGGCAATCGCGAGCCTCACCGAGTTCCGAAAGTACCTCTTCTACTACGACGTGACAGAAGACGTCCCGGACCTTCCCTTCGTGTTTCTTGATGACGAGGAAGAAGAGGAGGAAGAGGAAGACGCGTGAACGACGGGTCGCTCGTCCGCGGAATGAGGCCACGAATCTTTAATTCCCCCCCGACCGATGGCTGAAGGCATTGAGGTAGTCGAGCGCAATCGGAAGGCGCGCTTCGAGTTCGATATTGAGGAGACGCTGGAGGCCGGGCTCGTCCTCGAAGGGTCGGAGGTGAAGTCGGTCCGACAGGGCAAGGCGAGTCTTGACGGGGCGTATTGCAAGGTGGACCGCGAGGGGGAGATGAAAATCCATGGGATGTACGTCAAGCCCTACGAGGAGGCCGGGCCCTTCGGCCACGAGCCGCGCCGCACCCGGAAGCTCCTCATGCACGGCCGGGAGATCCAAAAGTGGGGCGAGAAGTCGGAGCGGGAAGGGTACACCATCGTTCCCCTCGAGCTGTACTTTCGCGACGGATGGGCCAAGCTCAAGATTGGCCTCGCGAAGGGCCGTCAGAAGCACGACAAGCGACAGGCCATCAAGGAGCGGGAGATGGAGCGCCAGATGGAGCAGACGAAGCGCGAGTACAACCTGTAGGCGAGAACATCGGCTAGACGCAATTTTGTGACGTTCCCCTCCGCCCGGGCTTGACGGGCGGTTCTCTTTTTGTTCTATCGAAGACGATCCACCCACTACCATGCCGTTTCCACCGGTCGACGAACAGATGGATGTTCTCCGTCGGGGCGTCGATGAACTCGTTCCCGAAGAGGAGCTTGCGGAGAAGGTCGAGCGCTCTCGTGAGACCGAAACGCCCCTCATTGCCAAGCTGGGGTGCGACCCGAGTCGTCCGGACCTGCACCTGGGGCACACGGTTGTGCTTCGGAAGCTGCGGCAGTTTCAGGACCTGGGCCACCGTGCGGTGCTGATTGTGGGAGATTTCACCGGCATGATCGGCGATCCCTCCGGACGGTCGAAGACGCGGCCTCAACTTACGCTCGAAGAGACGCGCCGAAACGGGCAGACGTACTACGAGCAGGCCACCCGCATCCTGGATCCGGACAAGACTGAGATTCTCTACAACTCCGAGTGGCTGGACGAGCTGTCGTTCAGTGACGTGATCGAGCTGGCCGCCCAGCAAACGGTGGCACAGATGCTGGAGCGGGAGGACTTCCGCGAGCGCTACGAGGCGGAGCAGCCCATTAGCATCCACGAATTTCTGTACCCCCTGGCGCAGGCCCAGGACTCAGTGCACATCGGGGCAGACGTCGAACTGGGCGGTACGGACCAGCGCTTCAATCTGCTTCTGGGCCGTCAGCTTCAGAAGGGCCAGGGGCAGGATCCGCAAGTGTGCATGATGATGCCGCTGCTGGAAGGGACCGACGGCACGAAAAAGATGTCGAAGTCCCTGGACAACGCCATCGGCATCACGGAGCCCCCGGAGGACATGTACGGGAAGGTGATGTCGATTGCGGATGATCTCATTTACCGGTACACGGAGCTTCTCACTGACGTCCCGACCGACGCCCTCTCGAAGGTGAAGGGGTTTGCCGAGGAGAACCCGCGGGACGCCAAAGCGCAACTGGCCCACCGCATCGTGGAAGCGTACCACGGGGCCGAGGCCGCGGAGGCGGCCGAGTCCCACTTCGAGCAGACGGTGGTCGAGGGGGGGACGCCGGACGAGATTCCGGAGTACACATCCGATGCAGGCCCGGAGGAGGACGTGGGCCTCCTGAACCTGATGCGACGCGCCGGTCTCACCGAATCCAACAGCGAAGGGCGTCGCCTCATCGAGCAGGGAGCGGTCTCGATCGACGACGAGACGGTGACCGATACCGGTCTCTACGTCACGGTCTCTGAGCAGGCGCCGTTCGTGCTACAGGTTGGCAAGCGCCGCTTCGCCCGAGTGGTGTGGGAGGAGGCGCGCGCAGAGGCGTAGTTCCCCTGAGAAGGCTCCTCATGAGGAGGACGCGTGCTCCTGCACGCGACGATCCATCTCGCCGACCGCGTCCTGGAGGTCGTTCTTGTACTCGGCCATCTGGGTGCGGAGGTCGGGGCGCTCGACGCCCAGGATCTGCACGGCGAGCAGGGCCGCGTTGTCCGCTGCGTTGATGGCCACGGAGGCCACCGGGACGCCGCCCGGCATTTGCACGATGGACAGGAGGGAGTCGACGCCGTTCAGTGTGCTTGTCTTCACGGGGACGCCGATGACGGGGAGGGGCGTGCTGGCGGCAATCATGCCGGGCAGATGGGCGGCGCCCCCCGCTCCCGCAATGATGACGTCGAGGCCCCGCTCCTGGGCCCTCTCGGCGTATTCCTGCATTACCGAGGGCGTGCGGTGGGCCGACAGCACCCGCAGTTCGTAGGAGACGTCGAACTCGTCGAGGACCTCGGCGGCCTCGTCCATCACGGGGAGATCGGAGTCGCTTCCCATCGCGATGCCGATGGAGGGAGACGAAGACATAAGCGGAAGAAAAACTGGAGGAGGGACGATTACAGATGGATTGCGCCGGCGGCGGTCTCGGCCCGCTGGCGGGCGTCGGCCCGATCGGTCCCGAGGGCGGTCACGTGCCCCATCTTGCGGCCCGGGCGCACGTCGGGTTTGCCGTAGATGTGGACGGACGCCCCCGTGACGGCCAGGGCGTCGGAGAGGCCGGAGGTCTGTGGAGGCGTGCCCTCGCGGTCCCCGAGTACATTGACCATGACGGCCGCGGGCATCCGAAGGTCGGTGGCCCCCAGGGGCCAGTCCAGAATGGCGCGGACATGGTTTTCAAACTGCGACGTGTGAGCCCCTTCGATGGAGTAGTGGCCGGTGTTGTGGGGGCGAGGGGCCAGCTCGTTGACGAGAACGTCGCCGTTCGGCATCTCGAAGAGCTCGACGGCGATCAGGCCGACGCCCGCCACGGCGTCCACTGCCCGCTGGGCAATGTGCTGCGCGCTCTGGGCGACACGCCACGATACGTCGGCGGGCACCTCCACGGCGTGGCAGCGGTGGTTGTGTTGTTCGGTGTACGCCACCGGGTAGACAACCTGCTCGCCGCCGGGGCGTCGGGCCACCTGCACAGCCAGTTCTCGCTCGAACTCCGCAAACTGTTCCACAAGGAGGCCGTCCTCCGCGGCGAGATCGGACCAGGCGTCGTGCAGCTCGGAGCGGGAGGCCACGGTGGCGTTGCCGTAGCCGTCGTACCCGCCCCGGTATTGCTTGAGCACAACGGGATAGCCGAAGGCCGCGGCCGCCTCGTGGGCGTCCTCCACCGTCTCACAGCGGGCAAAGTTGGGAAGCGGACAGCCCGCGTCCGACAGTCGCTGGTTCTGTACGCCCTTGTCCTTGATCCAGTCGAGCGTTTGCGGCGAGGGATACACGTCGACGTCGTCGGGGAGGGCCTCCGCGGCCTCCGCGGCGGGAGCCCACTCGCTCTCCACCGTCACCACGTCGCAGTCTGCTCCAAAATCGCGGAGGACGGCGGGGTCGGTCCAGTCCCCAACCCGGGCGTCGGAATAGCCCTGCATGGGGCCTGCGTCTTTCGGCGACAGCAGCCGGACATCGACGCTCAGGCGGACGGCTTCCGCGGCCATCATCTTGCCGAGCTGGCCGCCGCCGAGAATGCCGATGGTGGGAAAGGGGGCGTGGGCCATGGAGGGCATTCGGCTGAAGGGGGAAGAACTACTCGTCGTCTGGGAGGGGAGGGGCGTCGTCGGCATCGTCGCCGTTGAGCAACTGTTCCAGCTCGCTCTCGTCGTCGACCAGCACCTCGCGCGCCTTCGTGCCGTTGAAGGGGCCGACGATGCCGGCCTCCTCCAGCTGATCCACGATGCGGGCGGCGCGCGTGTAGCCCACCGCCAGCTTGCGCTGCAGGAGCGACACGGAGCCCTGCTGACGGCGCACGATGACGCGGGCGGCTTCTTCGAACTTTTCGTCGGTGTCCTCGACGCCCAGGGTTTCGTCGGGGCCGTGTCCGGCATCCATGAGGGACGGAAGCGTGTACGGCGTGACGCCCGGCTGGTCGGAGACAAAGTCGACGACCCGCTCCACTTCTTCGACGCTTACGAAGGGCCCCTGGAGCCGACGCAGGCTGCTTCCGCTCAGGAACAGCATGTCTCCGTTGCCGACGAGCCCCTCGGCGCCCCCCTGGTCGAGGATGGTGCGGGAGTCGGCCATGGAGGCCACCTCGTAGGCGATCCGGGAGGGGAAGTTGGCCTTGATGACGCCGGTGATGACGTCCACCGACGGCCGCTGGGTGGCGAGGACGAGGTGGATGCCAACGGCGCGGGCCATCTGTGCGAGTCGGGAAATCGGCCCTTCCACCTCGTCCCCGACCGACATCATGAGGTCGGCCAGCTCGTCGACCACCACGACCACGTAGGGCATGTGGCGGTGTCCCTCCGTCGGGTCCAGCTCCCCCGCCGCAAACTTTTTGTTGTAGCCTTTGAGCCCCCGCACGTTGGCGTCGGAGAGGAGCTCGTAGCGCTCCTCCATCTCCTTCTCCACGCTCTTCAAGACCCCGGAGGCCTCCTCAATGTCCGTGATGACGGTCTGGTCGACATCCTCGGGCTGGGCCACGAACTGCGTCTTGAGCGCCGTATACTGCTGTAGCTCAATCTTTTTCGGGTCGATGATCACGAACCGCAGATTCATCGGGTGGCACGCATAGATCAGGCCCGTGATGATGGAGTTCAGCCCCACGGACTTGCCCGACCCGGTGGCCCCGGCAATCAGGAGATGCGGCATGGTCGTGAGGTCGGCCAGCTGGACCTCGCCCTCGATGCTCTTGCCCATGGGGATCGGCAGGTTCATGTCCGTGTCCCGAAACTTGGCCGTCCCGATAATTTCGCGAAGCCGCACCAGCTCGCGGTCCCGATTCGGAATTTCCACCCCGATGGCCGACTTGCCCGGGATGGGGGCCATCATGCGGACGCTGGGGGCGGCGAGGGCCATCGCCAGGTCGTCCTCAAGCGACTTAATGCGGCTGACCTTGACGCCCGGGGCCGGGGTCAGTTCGTACCGCGTGACGGTGGGGCCCACCACCGCGCTAATATCTTGGATGTCGACGTTGTAGGTGTTGAGCTTGTCCAGCAGGATGCGCTTGTTTTCCTCAAGCTCGTCCCGGTTGATCGTCGGGTCGTCGTCGGTTGCCTCGTCGAGGAGATCGAGGGGCGGGGACTCGTACTCGATTTGTTCGGGCGTCTCCGCCGGGCGTTCGATTTCATCGGCCTTCTCTTCTTCCACCCGCTCCTTCACCGTAAGCTCCACGTCGTCGTCCGCGTCCGGGGCCGGCGGATCGTTGGGGGGCGGCTCCGCGGACGACGAAGAGGAGGGGGCCTCGGGAGAGGGCTCTGAGGACGGAGGGTCAGAGGC
>NCRB01000085.1 GCA_002894665.1 Salinivenus iranica | reverse complement strand
GGACAGGGAGTGAGAGAGCGAGCGGGTGCTGGCCTTACGGGCGGCCGGGTGCGGTCGTGTCGGCGGGCGCCGTCGTGTCCCGCGGAGCGGCGGCGTTCGGAGCGTCGGCCGTCGTGTCGGGCGGGGCCAGACGCAGCAGCGGAACCCGGAGCGGCCCCGGCAGCACGGTGGTCCAGCGCGGGCGCGCCTCCGTCGGGCCGCTGCTCCACGTGAGCGGCTCGGGCGGCTCGTAGGGCTGCACCTGCCCGCCGTCCCACCGCTCGTTGCCATTTCGGTCGAGCGCCGCCCGGAATCGGTACGCTCCCTCGGGCAGCCGGCGAAACACGAACGTGCTGCCGGCCGCTCCCGTCTGCCGACGCGAGTCGACCGGGAGCGCCGTGTCGCCGGGGCGCAGCTCCACCAGCATCTCTGCCGCCGAGTCGGCCGGGGCGCTCGTCGTGTCCCGCGCCGCCCGGGCAGAGGCCCGTTCCGGCGCGGCCACCCGGAGGGTGGTGTCGGAGCGGAGGACCCGCCCTTCCAGCGCCCCCAGCCGGCGCGACGAGACGCGATAGAACCGACGCTGATACGTGGTGTCCGGCCCCCCGGGACGGGCCGCGACGCGAACCTCGATCCCCTCGCCCGGCCCCAGCGGCGGGTCCATCGACAGGCGATACGTCCGGCCATCGTCGCTGCTGAGGGTGTACGACCGGGCCGCCCCCGTGGTGTCCCCCACGAACAGGCGCTCGCGGAGTTCGGCGCTGTCGGGGGCCTGGTTGAACCGCACCCCGGGCGCCGTCCCCGGAAGAAGCGGGTAGACATCCGCCGTGTCCGGGGACGCCTCCGCCGGCACGAAGGTGCGGAAGCGGGTCTGCACCGTGTCCTCCTGCGGCGGGGCCCGGAACCGCGCCGTGTCGGGGCGGAGGGGCTGCCCCAGCGTATCGGTCACGAGTGCCGGCCCGAGGGCCACCTCGTGGCGGGTCGAGTCCATCGGCTCCGTCCGCAGCACAATTGTGTTGGCCCGATCGGGCGCGGCATAGACGGCCGTCACCGGCACGCGGGGGCCCGCCGTCGAGTCGCGGAGGGTCCACGCCTCGGGCCGACGGGTGGCCAGGCGCACCGGCTCGTTGAAGCTGAGGCGCAGGCGTTGGCGGCTGCGCGCGGTCGCCTGCTGCAGGGCGGGCGCGGTTGTATCGATCCGCGTGAGCAGCCAGGGCACGGGCACCTCGGCGGCGCCACTATCCGCCGGCAGGGCCGGATGCGGCGGGGGCGCAACCGCCTCGCCGGGGTCGGGGCGCCGGTTGCGGTTGTTGTCGCGGACCGCCACGACGTAGTAGCGCTGTTCGCGCAGGTAGTCGAACGAAAAGCGCCCCTCCTCGCCGGTCTGCGTCCGGTAGGCCGGCTGCTCGGGGAGCGGGTCGGGCGCCCGGGCCGCCCCCGTGTCCGGCGCGGCGTAGGCGAACACGTCCACCCCGCTCTGGGCGTCGCCCCGGCGCGGCGTCACCACCCGCCCGGCCAGCTCGCCCTGGTTGATGCGCGGCCCCGTCGCGAAGGCGAGCGCAATCGGCTCCTCGAGCGACACCCCGTGCGCGTCCGTCAGGTCCGTGCTGAGCGACACGATGTAGGTGGTGCTGTCGCGGAGCGTTGTGGGCAACTCGATGCGCACCGTGCGCCCGCTCCAGTCGAACCGGAGGCGCCCCTCCACGCTCGGCGTCAGGGACACCGCCTCCGGCAGCGTGCTGCGCTCCACGTACTCCGAAAACGTGAGCCGAATCGACTGGGTCTCCGTCGGCACGTTCACCGTGTCGCTCGTCGGCCGGGACGACGCGACGGACGGGGGCGTCGTGTCGCGCGGGCCGCCGCTCGGGGCCACCGGGTTGGCGCACTGCACCAGCAGGGCGGCCGCCGCGAGGACAAGAACGGCACGGAGCCAGGCACTGAACACGCCGCTGCGGAGGGGAAGCGAAGACAATCGACAGGGAAGACGTGGAACGGGGCGCCGGAAGCGAACGGTTCCGCGTCGCCCGCCGGCTGCGCCCCGTTTTCACGTCCCCGCGGCCCGGCTCAGGCATAGATGCCACGCATGCGGAGCGCCTCGGCGACGCGGCGCACCCCCATCACGTACGCCCCGATCCGAAGCGACACGTCGTGCTTCTCGGCCGTCTTGTACACCTTGTCGAAGGCCTTCTGCATCATCCGGTCGAGCCGCTGATTCACGCGGTCCTCGGTCCAGAAGTAGCCCTGGCGGTCCTGCACCCACTCGAAGTACGAGACCGTGACCCCGCCGGCGTTGGCCAGAATGTCGGGGATGACGAGCACCTCTTTCTCCTGAAGCACCTGATCGGCCTCGGGGCGCGTGGGGCCGTTGGCCCCTTCCGCCACGATGCGGGCCTCCATGTTTTCCGCGATGGTCTTGTCGATCTGGTCCTCTTTCGCGGCGGGCACCAGCACGTCCACATCGAGCGTCAGGAGTTCCTCGTTCGTGATGTGGGTGGCGTTCTCGTAGCCGCTCAGCGTCCCGCCGTTCTGCTCCGCGTAGGCCTTCACCTCCTGGATGTTCAGCCCGTTCTCGTTGTAGTACCCGCCCGTCACGTCGCTCACGGCCACCACGGTGCACCCTTGCTGCGACAGCAGGTCGGCCGCCGTCGACCCGACGTTGCCAAACCCCTGCACGGCCACGGTGCACTCGCCCGGCGACAGCCCAAGGCGGTCCATCGCGGCCAGCGTGACCGTCATGACGCCGCGGCCCGTCGCCTGTCGACGCCCCTTCGAGCCGCCCAGGCCCACGGGCTTGCCCGTCACCACCGCATTCTCCGTCCGGCGGGCGTGCATCGAGTACGTGTCGAGAATCCACGCCATAATCTGCTCATTCGTGTTCATGTCCGGCGCGGGGATGTCCTTGTCCGGCCCGAACACGTCGAACAGATCGGCGGTGTAGCGGCGCGTCAGGCGCTCCAGCTCGTCCCGGCTCAGCTCGTCCGGGTCGCAGATGATGCCCCCTTTCGCCCCGCCGAACGGCAGGTTCACCAGCGAGCACTTCCAGGTCATCCACGCCGCGAGGGCCTTCACCTCGTTCAATGTCACGTCCGGCGCGTAGCGGACGCCGCCCTTGCTCGGGCCGAGCACGTTGTTGTGGATCACCCGGTAGCCCTCGAACACCTTCACGCGGCCGGTGTCCATCTCCACCGGGATGGAAGTCATGTGGACGCGCGCCGGGCGACAGAGGTATTCGTAGAAGCCGGGGTTCAGCTCCAGAATCTCGGCCGCCACGTCGAACCGCTCCATCATGGACTGGAACGGGCTGTCGCGGTCGATGGGGGCCGGTTCGCGGTACACCGAGCGGTCGTAGACATCAAGCTTAAAGGGCATGGGGCGCGGGCGTGGGTCGAGGGAAGAGAACCAGCGGGAACGAGTGACAAGAAAGATCTGGATTCTCCGCCAAAATGTCGAATGAAGAGGGCGTACGGGGCCTCTCCCCGAACGATTGCTCCGGAGCGTGGTTGCTCTCCATCGCCGTCGCGCCCGCTCCACGCGCCCTCCTCGTTCCTCATGCCCACGCCCCTGTCCACCCGACGCCGCAAGGCCATCGCCCGCCTCACCCGGCGCCGAGGCCGTCGCGAACAAAACCAGACCCTTATTGAAGGCCCGCGGGCGCTCGACTCGGCCCTCGCCGCCGGCGCGCCCCTCGTCGCGTGCGTCGTGACGGAGGACGCCCTCCACGACCCGACGGTGCAGTCGCTCGTCGACCGCCTGGAGGTGCCCGTCTACACCACGGACGCCAACACGATGGCGACGCTCACCGACGTGCAGTCCCCGCAGGGCCTCGTGGCCACGGTGGAGCGCCGCCTCGTGCCCCCCGACACGCTCCCGGAGCCCCTGCCGGACGACGGCACGACCCTGCTCCTGGACGGAGTGCAGGACCCGGGCAACGTGGGTACCCTGCTCCGCACGGCGGCCTGGTTTGGGGCCGATGCCGTGGTGGCCGGTCCCGGGACCGCCGGCCTCTACGGCCCAAAGGTCATGCGCGCCGCCGCCGGCGGGCACTGGGCCCTCACGCTCTCGCGCACCGACGACCTCGGCCCCGTGCTCGACGCCCTCCGCCGGACCGGCTGCGCGCTCTACGGCGCCGACCTGGAGGGCGTCCGCGCCGACGCCTGGACCGCCCGCCGCCCCTCGGCCCTGGTGCTCGGCAGCGAGGCCCACGGCCTGAGCCCCACCGTCCTCGACCGCCTCGACACCCCCGTGTCCGTCCCCGGCGCCGCCGGCCGCCCCGCCGCCGAGTCCCTCAACGTGGCCGTGGCGGGCGGCATCCTGGTCTACGAGTGGCTCGGCTGACCCAATTCGCCCTCTGCGCCCGCTTCGGCATAACTTTGTAACGTTTCGGATACCGGCGTTAGATTGGGCGCGCTCATGCGTCTATCCGAATGCATTTCTTTCCTGGGCGCACTTCTCCCAGAAGCCCGGTCTCTTGGTGGGGGTCCGGGCTTTTTCTTTATCTCAACGGAATTTTCTGCGGCGCTCGGGCCGCGTGAGCGCCGCTCCGGGCAGGGGGCATCGCCTCTGCGGGGCGCTGGGGGAAACGGCCACGGCGGGCGTGCATTGAGAATCAGGGCGCTTGCCTCAAGTCGACTTCCTTCACCCATCTCCGACGACAGTATGCCCACCTACACCATTATCGGCTTCGAGAAGGACGGCTTCGACAGCTTCTCTACCACGGCCTCCGCCGACGCGCCGGCCAAGGCCGCTCAGAAAGCCCTCCAGGACCAGTTTATCAAGACCCAGGGCCGCCGCCCCCCCGAGTCGGACGCACTGGCGCAACTCGAAAACGAAACGGGCCTCTTCGTGGTCGGCATCATTGAGGGCGAGCACGACAACCTCAACGAGATCGTGGACCACTACGAGCAGTGGTAGGCCCGACCCGCCCGGTCGCGCCGCGGCCTACACCCGCTGCTCCGCAGGCCCGTTGTCGATAATCGCCCGAAGGGTGCCTCGGGAGAGGTGCTTCTGCTTCGTAATGGCGGCCCCGTCCTCGGCCCGAAACGTGCCGGCGAAGACGATCTCGTCCCCGTCGGTCGTGAACGTGCAGTCCGGCGTGCCCTCGTTGTAGAGCCCCGACACGACGTACACCACCCCGGTCAGCGGCGTCTGGGTCGATGCACTGTCGTCGATCATTCCCTGCGCGAGCGACTTGGCGGCGAGCCGGGCATCGGCCCGGTCCATCCCCAGGTCGGCGAGCACGTCTTGTGCGTCTGTGGTAACGGTCATCGGCCTGTGCGTCCGTGGAAAGAATGGGTCTACGGGACGAATGGAGCCCGCAGCCCCTCGTTCGTGTGAACAGGCGGTCGGAACGGGATCGTTAAGGGGGGATCGGTTCGTAACACGGGCGGCAGGATGTCCCGCCTCGCGCCCGGCCCGCGCCTTCTTTCAGCACTCGTCTCCGCCCATGAATCTTCTCGTCCTGAACGGCCCCAACCTGAACCTGCTCGGCACGCGCGACCCGGACACCTACGGCGCGACGACACTGGCGGAGATTGAGGCGGAGCTGGAGGCGGCCTTCCCGTCGGCCGACTTCGCCTTCGCACAGGACAACGCCGAGGGCGCGCTCATCGACCGGCTGCACGCGGCCCACGAGCAGGGGGTCGACGGCATTGTGTTCAACCCGGGCGGCTACACGCACACCTCCGTCGCCCTGCGCGACGCGGTGGACGCCATTGCCCCGCCCGTGGTGGAGGTTCACCTGTCGAACGTGCACGCCCGTGAGGACTTCCGCCGCACCTCGCGCCTCGCGCCCGTCTGCGTCGGCCAGATTAGCGGCCTGGGCCCCTCCGGCTACGCCCTGGCCGTGCGGTACCTTCTGGGCGCCCCGGCGTAGTGCCCCGGTCCGCGCGCCCCGTCGCCCGGACACGCTCACCCTGCCCCCTCGCCCCGACACGCGCCCGCACCAATGGCCGGTTACAAGGGACATTTGGCCGGGGCCACGGCGTTTGCCATCGGCTACCTGGCCCTGCTCGCGTACGCCTTCTCGGTCGACGCGGCGTACCGCCAGTTCACCTTTATGGAGCAGGTGGGCTACCCGCTGGCCCTGGTGGGGCTGGCCCTGCTGTTCGGCCTCTGGCCCGACGTGGACACCGACTCGAAGGGCCAGTCGGTGTTCTATTCGATCTTCTTCGCCGCGGACCTTTTCCTGATCGTCACCGAGCAATTTCGATCGGCGGCCTACCTGGGACTGGTGGCGCTGCTGCTCGTGCTGAGCCGCCACCGCGGCTGGACGCACACGTGGTGGGCGATGCTGCTCGTCCCCTCGCCCCTCCTCCTCCTGCCCTACCTGCACGTGCCGGAGCGCCCGCTCGTGGGCCTTCCGTTCTACGGGGCCGCCGTGGTGGGCTACCTCAGCCACCTGGTCGTAGACCGCATCACGTAGCCGCGCTCCGCCGGATCGCCGCCCTCTCTCGCCCGCCCGTCCTTCCCCATGGCCCACGCCCCCGACGCCGCGTCCGACGCCGCTGGGGCCTCCGCCCCGGACTCGACCGAGGAGGGGAGTGCGGCCGGGGCCGTCGCCGCCGGCATCCTGTCGAGCCGCGTGCTGGGGCTGCTCCGCGAGCGGGCCGTGGCGTACTTCTTCGGCGTGGGCGCCCACGCCGACGTGTGGCAGGTGGCCTTCAAGTCGCCCAACCTGCTGCAGAACCTGTTGGGCGAGGGCACCATCTCGGCGGCGTTTATCCCCATCTACAGCCGGATGATCGAGGAGGGGCGCGCCGAAGACGCGGGCCGTTTTGCCGGGGCCATCTTCGGGCTCCTCTTGGCCGTGGCGGGCGGGCTGGCGTTGCTGGGCGTGGTGCTCGCCGACCCCATCGTGACGGTGCTGGCGCCCGGCTTCCTCGGGGGCGAGGGCGGGGCCATCGACCGGTTCGACCTGGCCGTGCAGGCGGTGCGCATCATCTTCCCGATGGCCGGGGTGCTGGTTCTCTCGGCCTGGGCGCTGGGGGTGCTCAACAGCCATCGCCAGTTCTTCGTGCCGTACGTGGCCCCGGCGCTCTGGAACGTGGCGATCATTGCGTCGCTCTTCGGCGGGGCGTACGGGCTGACGGGCACGCCCTGGGCGCCTGACGGCCTGGCGGCGGATCCGCTGACGTCCGTGCTCCTGATCGGGTGCGTCGGCGCCTTCGTCGGCGGGGCGGTGCAGTTTGCCGTGCAGCTGCCCTTTGTCGCCCGCGAGATGCCGGGGTTCACCTTCTCCGTCTCGACACGCGTCTCGGGCGTCCGGGAGGCCCTCCGGGCCTTCGGGCCCGTGGTGGCGGGGCGCGGCGTGGCGCAGCTTTCGGGCTACCTCGACCTCTTTCTCGCCTCCTTCCTCGCGGTGGGGGCCCTCGGGGCGCTTCGCTACGCCCAGCTCCTCTACATGCTGCCCATCAGCCTCTTCGGGATGTCGGTGGCGGCCTCGGAGCTGCCGGAGCTCTCGCGCCTGACGGAGGAGAAGGTGGCCGCCTTCACCGCCCGCCTGCGCCGATCGCTCCGACAAATCGCCTTCCTGACGGTGCCCACCGTGGTGGGCTACCTCGCGTTCGGCCCGCTGCTGGTGGGGGCCCTGTTTCGGACGGGGCGCTTCAACGGCGGCGATACGTGGCTGGTGACGCTGGTGCTGGGCGGCTACGCGCTGGGCATCCTGGCCACCACCCTGTCGCGCCTGCTGCAAAATGCGTTCTACGCCCTCGGCGACACCAAAACCCCGGCCTGGATCGCCGGAGCGCGGGTCGCCGTGTCGACGCTCGTGGCGGTGCCCGCCATGTTCTGGCTCGACACCGTTCCGCTCGGCGCCGTGGTGCCACTGGACTCGGGCAACTCCCTCTTCCTGGGGGCGCTGGGCCTGAGCCTGGGCGCCACCGTGGGGGCGTGGGTGGAGGTGTGGCGCCTGCGCCGCGCCCTCCGCGCCTCCCTGCCGGCGGCGCGGGTGCCGTGGGCGGCCGTGGGGCGCATGGTCGCCCTCGCCCTCGCCGTGCTTCCCCCCGCGGCCGGCCTGTGGGCCCTGCTCCCCGCCGGCCCCGTGCTGGCCGTGGCCCCGCTCGTCGGGGGCACCTACGCTGCGCTCTACCTCGGCGCCGCGGCCGCGCTCGGATTCGACGAGCTGGGGGCGTGGACGCGACGCTTCTGGGGATAGCGCGCCGAACCATCCGCCCCCGGCCCGCAGTAGCACAGTCTTGCGCTCACTCTCTCGGTTTCTCCGCACCGAACGCCCCCCTATGCCCGACGTCGACCTCCGCCCCGGGACCCTGGCCATCTCGGCGCCCATGATGCAGGACCCCAACTTCCGGCGCACCGTGGTCCTCATCTGCGAGCACCAACCGGGAAAGGGCAGCTTCGGCCTCGTCCTGAACCGCTCGCTCGACATGCGGCTCGGCGACGTCCTGGAGGGGCCCTTCACCTACGACCCGCCCCTCTACCTCGGCGGCCCCGTCCAGCGCGAAACGCTCCACTACCTCCACACCCGCGGCGACGACATCCCCGGCGGCATCCCCCTGCCCGGCGGCGTCGGCTGGGGCGGCAACTTCGAGCGCGTCCGGCAGATGGCCCAGACCGGCGACGCCTCCGCCGACACCCTCCGCTTCTTCCTCGGATACTCGGGCTGGGGCCCCGGCCAGCTCGAAGACGAACTGGACGACGAGGCCTGGATCCTCGCCCCCAGCGCCGCCGACCTCCTCTTTGAGGCCGACCCGGACGCCCTCTGGCGGACCGTGCTCCGCCGCATGGGCGGCGAGTACGCCGTGCTCGCCAACTTCCCCGATGACCCACGCATGAACTGATTTTGGACTTGGGATTGCGGATTGTGGATTGCTGAATGACGGAGCCCTGAACAGTCGAAAATGGATCGGGGCTTGACGGATGGGGCCCGCCGGGAACGGAATCCTTTTCCCTGAAGTGCGTATACATGTCCTGCCTTCTGATGGCCCACGCTTCACTCCTCACTCTTTCCTCTTCCCTCTCATGCCCGGCACGCCCGAAAACACGAAAAAAGACGGCGAGCGCGACCTGAACTTCTGGGAGCGCCTCTACTTCCCGGAGCTGTTCAAGGGGCTCGGCTTCTCGTTTAACAAGATGTCGGACCCCACCTACACGTTCGAGTACCCCGAGGAGCAGTGGTACCCGCCCGATAGCTACCGCGGCCGGCCGGTGCTCGTGGAGGAGGATGGGCGCCCGCGGTGCGTCTCGTGCAACCTGTGCGCCCGCGCCTGCCCGCCGCTCGCCATCAACATGCAGTCGAAGGAGGTCGACAACGTCAAGGAGCGGGAGCCGGAGATGTTTGAGATCAACATGCTCCGCTGCATCTACTGCGGCTTCTGCGAGGAGGTGTGCCCCGAGGAGGCCATCGTGATGTCGAAGGAGTACGACCTCACGTTCCAGAGCCGCGACGAGGCGGTGTTCGACCTGGCCGACCTCCTGCAGCCGAAGGAGCAGCTGCAGGACCGCCTGGAGTACCTCGACCAGTACAAGAACAAGCAGTTTGGCCAGCAGTGGGACTTCCGCAAGGAGAACAACCTCCACAGCGTGAAGGACCAGCACTTCCTCGACTGGCTGGCCGAGGAGGGCATGGACGCGCTCGACACCACCCACGAGCGGCCGGACCCCATGGCCACGGAGGGGGATCAGGACTGGGGAAGCGACCGGCAGGGCGCCCCCCCGAAGTCGCACGCCGCCAAATAAACGTCCCGTCGAGCACGGGCCTTTCAGCGTTTTCCTTCCACACACGCCGACACGCGAATGAGTGAGGTCATCAATATTTCGGAGGCGCAGGAGACCGACCCGGACGCCCTGCGCGACACGCTCCTCGATCAGCTCCGACACCTCATCGACGAGGTGGAGGCGCTGGGCACCCTCGTGGACGGCCTCCCGGCCGAGATTAAGAGCGGCCGGCCGGGCCCTGACGTGCTCACGATGAAAGAACTGTACGGCGCCCTCGTCCGGCTCGACGAGGAGGTGCGCCCCCGCCGCATCACGCGGATCGTGGAGGAGGACGAACCGACCCTCGCCCCCGTCGACATCGACGCGGAGGTGCGCGAGGGCGAGTGGAACGATAAGCCCCTCCCCGACATCCTCGACCAGCTGCAGGACGCCCGCCGGGCCCTCGCCGACCAGCTCGACGCCCTCGCCCTGGACGACTGGCACCGGTCGGGCACGCTCGACGGCGAGTCGCTCTCTCTCTTCGCCCTCGTCCACCGCATGACCCAGGCCGACACCGAGCGCCTGCGCGACCTCGGCTACCACCTCCACGGCGCCCACCTCTCCGACCGCGACGAACCCCTCCCGACGTAGCCCCCGCGCATTTCGGGTTGCGGGAGCCGGCGGGGCCGAGGCCGAGCCAGTCGCCCCCGCAGGCCGACAGTCGCCCCCTCGCCCATGGCCAAAGACACCGGTCCGTCGTACGACGACCTCGCCACCGCCTTCCGGCACCAGAACTACGACCCGCTCTACTTTTTCTTCGGCGAGGAGACCTTCCTGATCGACGAGCTTCAGGACCTGCTGGTCGAGACGGCCCTCGCCCCGGAGCAGCACGACTTCAACCTCGACGTGGTGTACGGCTCGGAAACCGAGGCGTCGGAGGTGATCGGGCTGTGCCAGGGCTTTCCCGCCGGGGCGCCCCACCGCGTCGTCATCGTGCGCGAGTTCGAGAAGCTGGAAAACAACCGCCAGTTCAAGGACTACGCCCAGCAGCCGAACCCCCGCGCCATCGTGCTGCTCGCCTGCACCGAGAAGCCCAACCTGCGCGCCCACCCCTACCGCGCGCTCAAGGAAGACGCCACGTGGTCGGAGTTCCAGTCGCCCTACGACAACGAGATGCCCGACTGGATTCAGGATTACGTGAGCGGCCAGGGCTACGCCATCGAGCCGAAGGCCGTGCAGATGCTTGCCGACTACGTGGGCACCGACCTCCAGCGCGCCGCGAGCGAGATCGAGAAGCTGATGACGTTCGCCGGCGAGCGCACCCGCCTGACAACCGACGACGTGCTGGCCGCCAGCGGCCAGACGCGCGAGTTTAACGTCTTCGAACTGCAGGCCGCCATCGGCGAGGGCCGGCACGCCGACGCCGCCCGCATCGCCGAACGGATTCTGCAACAGGCCTCCAACCCACGCGGCGAGGCCATCATGATTGTGGCCGTCCTCAACGCCTACTTCGACAAGCTGTGGACCCTGCAGAAGCCCGGCGCGATGCGGAAGAACAAATACGACCTCGCGGGCGAGATTGGCGTAAACCCGTACTTCGTCGAGGAATACAAGCACGCGGCCCAGCGCTACACCCGAGCGGCCATTGCCGACGCCTACTCCGCCCTCCTGGCCGCCGACTACGAACTGAAGGGCGGCGCCTCCCGCGACGCGCACCTCGTGCTCACCCTCCTGCTTCGCCGCCTCCTTCCCCCGGCGGCCCGGCCCGCTGCGTAGCTGCCCAAACCGCCCGGACATAGAAACATGGCCGGGGCCCGTCCATAGCCTTCTATGCTCTATCACCCGGAGCTTGCGGACCGCCCGTCGGTCCCGGACGCGAGGGCTCCGGAGGCGCCTCGTCCGTCGAGCCGACCCCTCTGCCTGCGTTAATGCCGCCCCCCAACTCGCCCGCCGGTGACGCTCCGCCTGGAAATGGCGAGCCGCCCTACGAGTGGCTCGACGAATGGCTGTGCGAGTACGTCGACGGGGCGATGGACCCCTCCCTCGAAACGGTGTTCGAGCAGTACGTGGAGGCCAACCCGAAGCTGAAGGCGCACGTGGAGCGCCTGTGCGAGACGCGCGAGCTGCTTGCCGACGCCGGCGCCTCGGACCCGCCGCGCCCCCCGGCGGCCGCGCCGTCCACGGACGCCTCTGCCCCCGAC
>NCRB01000084.1 GCA_002894665.1 Salinivenus iranica | reverse complement strand
AATCAGACGCTTCGCTGGACCCAGAGAGATTCACTCTGAAAGTACTTCCTCCCTCTGGTCAGGGCGCTTCGACGTTCTCCTCCCTCCGGTCGTCGGTCGTTCAGAACGACTCTCGAATAAATGTATTTCTGCGTATCTACTTAGTCGAGCGGGGCCCCGAACCGTCCGCGTCAGGGGGCCGCCCCTCGCTGATCGTCCGCGAGGGATTCTGCCAGCCGATCGAGCACCGTCAGGGTCTGGCGCACATCGTCGGCCGACGTGCGCGGATTGATGGGGCACAACCGAAGGGCGGGGCGCCCCTCCAGCGTCGTTTTCGTAACCATGGCCGTGCCCTCGTCCCGCAGGGCCTTCGGGAGGCGGCGGGTGAGCGCGTCGGCCTGATCGGCGGACAGGGCGTCGGGCGCGTAACGGTACGTAAGGATGCCCATCTGCGACGGCGTGACCACCTCCCACCCGTCCCACGATCGGAGCAGCGCCTCGGCCTGGTCGGCCCGGTCGAAGCCGCGCGCCACGGCGGTCGCCACGGCGCGGCGGCCAAACACCTTCAGCGTCATCCAGAGCTTGAGGGCGCGAAAGCTGCGGGTGAGCTGGATGCCATAGTCGGAGTAGTTTACCTCGTCGAACTCCCCGATCGCGTCCTCCAGGTACTCCGCCTGGATCTGGAACGCCCGCCGGAGGTGCTGCTGGTCCCGCACGAGCACGCCGCCGATCTCGAAGGGCTGGAAGAGCCACTTGTGCGGGTCGAGCGTGAGGGAGTCGGCGCGGTCGACCCCCGACAGGCGCTCCCGCCCACGCTCACAGATCACCGCGGCGGCCCCGTAGGCCCCGTCCACGTGCAGCCACAGGTCGTGCTCGTCGGCCACGTCGGCGAGGCGGAGCAGCGGGTCCACGGCGCCGGTGTTGGTGGTGCCCGCGTTGGCGATCACGCAGAAGGGGCGGCGGCCCGCGGCGCGGTCCGTCCGCACGGCCTCGGCGAGCACCTCCGGGTCCAGGCGGTAGGCCTCGTCGTGCGGCAGGCGGCGCAGCTGGTCGGGGCCGAAGCCGAGGAGGCGAAGGGCCCGGTCCACCGACGTGTGGGTTTGGTCGGAGCAGTAGGCCACCGCCCCCTCCACCTCGTCGTCGAGCACCGCGTGACGGGCCGCGGCCAGCCCGGTTACGCTCGCCATCGAGCCCCCGCTCGTGAACAATCCCCCGGCCGTCTCCGGGAGGCCGCAGAGCTCGCGCAGCCAGTCCACCACCACGAGTTCGGTCTGCGCCGCCGCCGCCCCCGAGATCCAGGTGCCCGAGAAGACATTGAAGCCGGCGGCCAGCGTGTCGGCCAGCACGCTCACGAAGTTGTTCGGCCCGGGGACAAACCCAAAGAAGCGCGGATGGTCCACCCGCATCGTGTTCGGCAGAATGTCCGCCTCCACCTGATCGAGTACCTCCTGCGGGTCCTGCCCCTCCTCCGGCAGCTCCTCCCGCAGCAGCCCCTCAAGCTCCTCCCGTCCGGGCGAACGGCCAATGGGCGCGTCCTCCTTTCCGGCAAAGTGATCCACCAGGAGGTCCACCACACGATACCCCAGCGACCGCATCTCTTCAGGCGACAGTGTTAGCCGATCCGAATCCATAAGACGAGACAGAATGGAAAGAAGATGTGACGGATACAGAATAAGCCCGCCGTGCAAGCCGCGTCAAGAGACAGATCAAACGTTCACGATCCCGCACCGGGACCAGCCGATTGGAGCCCGCGTTTTATGATCATCCATCTCATTCATTCCTTACCGTCCGATGGTTACGCTCTATCGCCGTCCCGACGCCCCACAGGCCGACGAGCTCCAGGCGGCCCTTGACGACATGGTGATCGCGTATGAGGTCGAAAAAATCGTCCCCGGTGCAAACCCGCCGAGCGACGTGCCCGAGCTGCCCGCGCTCCGCACCGACGGCGACGTAGTCACGGGCCCCGCCGCCCTGCAGGAGACGCTCGACGACTTGCGGGCGCTGATGGCGGATTGGGATCGGTTTCAATCCGACGCCTGCTACGTCGAGGACGACGGCTCCATCTGCTAACGGCGCGCTCCGCTTGTAGTATTGGGATGAGCGCGAGAAGGGCCCGTAAAACTCGCCCCTTCAGGGGCGGGATACACGGACCCTTCTCGTCGAACAAAGTGAGAATGAATTGATGCTCCCCCAAAACTTACAGCTACTATTTGCATTAAAATTGTGTCTACTCTTTTGGTCTAAACTGTATTAAGTTATGAGCACAATCAAGACCAATGCCGAACGTCCAGTTAGCGTTAAGAATCTTACAGGACGAGAGTTTGGCTTTCTTATCGTCACTGGGTACAGCCACTCTGAATCTAAGATTGGTACTTTTTGGAACGTTCGGTGCACCTGCGGGACGGAGAAAATCATAAGCCGAAACCGTCTTACGCAGGGCAATGACACATCCTGCGGTTGTCAAAAAGGCGGAGATAACCGAGTAGACTACACAGAACAGGTATTTGGACGGCTCACTGTCATCGACAATAACAAGTCTGGAACGAAACGAGAGTGTGAATGCGATTGTGGCGAAGTCGTGTCCGTTCGAATTGAGGATCTCACCGAAGGAAGAACGAAGTCTTGCGGCTGTCTCAATCGAGAGATTGCAAGCAAGCACGGAACGAAATACGGAAAGCACAACGCATCTGGTGGAGGTCGTAATTATAACTGGCACGTTACCACGTATGGCGAGCGAATCCATCTTCGTTCCGGCTACGAAGTTGTTTTTGCCAACCATCTGATTGCGCAAGGAACAGAGTTTGAATACGAGCCGCAGCAGTTCACGCTCGCTCCCGATTTGCGCTACACACCTGATTTCTACTTGCCGACCGTTGATGAGTGGCGGGAAGTCAAGGGTTACATCTCCGACACGGCAAAACGAAAGCTCAATCTCTTTCGTCAGCAGACGGGCAACAAGATCCAGATGATAACGATCGAAGACCTCAAGCCGATGATTCCGGGTGGCGTGTGCTATCACACGTTTCTCTCGCGGTGGCGGGAAGCCTATGAGATCGAGTAATACGTGAAAGGGATGCAGCAAAATAAGAACCTCGCTCGGTCGATCAGTGACACCGGATGGTCGACGCTCGTTCGGATGATCGAGTACAAGGCGAAAGAAGCAGGCCGCACGGTCGTCAAAATTGACCGCTGGTTCCCTTCGACCAAACGCTGTTCTGAATGCGGCTACGTGACCGAAAGCAAGCCGCTGTCGGTGCGGTCGTGGGGCTGTCCTCGTTGCGAGACCAATCACGACCGAGACATCAACGCCGCCAAAAACATTCGTACCGCTGGGCTGGCGGGAGCCTTTGACAAGGCCAATGACTCTGGAGGACACAGTAAGACGCGGGACGCCTTCCGGATCGAAAGATCCGGGCTGAACGCGCATGGTCCTGTGAATGAGTAATTCTGAATACAGGCAATCATGCCTGTCGCGTGAGCAAGAATCCCCCGGATTCATCCGGGGGAGAAGTCAATCCCGGGGCCGTCTGTTGCAGGCTTTTCAGCAATCAGTGACAACATCGCGCGCCCACGCAGCATAGGATACGAGTGCGCTGGTGGTTCTTCCCTGACCCAACCTCCTTTCCGACCACATGCCCATCGACCTTTCCTTCACCGACGCCTTCGACGAGCGCCACCTCGGCCCCGACGCGGACGATGTGGCGGCCATGCTCGACACGCTCGGTGTCGACTCGCTCGACGCCCTCGTCGACGCCACCATTCCCGACTCCATTCGGACCGACGAGCCGCTCGACCTGCCCCCCGCCCTCACCGAGCAGCAGGTCCTCGACGCGGCCCAGGCGGCGGGCGAAAAAAACGACACGTGGCGCTCGTTTATTGGCATGGGCTACCACGGCACCCACACGCCGCCGGTGATCCAGCGCAACATCCTGGAGAATCCCGCCTGGTACACGCAGTACACGCCCTACCAGGCCGAGATCGCGCAGGGGCGGCTGGAGGCGCTCCTCAACTTCCAGGACCTGACGATCGACCTCACCGGCATGGAGATCGCCAACGCGTCGCTGCTCGACGAGGCGACCGCCGCGGCCGAGGCGATGATGATGCTCAACCGGGTGGACCGCCGGAGCGACGCCTCCACCTTTTACGTCGCGGAGGACTGCCACCCGCAGACGATCGAGGTGGTGAAGGGCCGCGCCGAACCGATTGGCGTGGACGTGATCGTGGAGGCCCCGGAGAACTTCGTCTTCGGGGAGGACACGTTCGGCTGTCTCCTCCAGTATCCCACGACCGACGGGGCGGTGCGCAACTACCGCGACGTGGCCGAGCGGGCCCACGACGCCGACGCGTACGTCGCCGTGGCGGCCGACCTGCTGAGCCTCACGCTCCTGGAGGCGCCGGGCGAGTGGGACGCCGACGTGGTCCTCGGCTCTACGCAGCGCTTCGGCGTGCCGATGGGCTACGGCGGGCCGCACGCCGCCTACTTCGCCACGCGCGAGGATTTCCAGCGCCAGGTGCCGGGCCGCATGATTGGCGTCACGAAGGACGCCGACGGCGAGATGGCGCTCCGCATGGCCCTGCAAACGCGCGAGCAGCACATCCGCCGCGGGCGGGCGACCTCTAACATCTGCACCGCGCAGGTGCTACTGGCGGTCATGGCGTCGATGTACGCCGTGTACCACGGGCCCAAGGGGCTCCGCAACATTGCGACGCGGGTGCACGACCTCACGAAGACGCTGGCCGAAGGGCTCGACCGCCTCGGCCACTCGGTGCGCCACGACGCCTACTTCGACACACTCCGCATCGATCTCGAGGACACAACCCAGGAGCGCGTCCGTGAGCGAGCCGAGGCGCACGAAATCAACCTCCGCTACTACGACGACGGGTCGGTGGGGGTGGCGCTCGACCAAACGGTGAGTGCCGAGGACCTCGACGCCCTCTTCACCGTCTTTGGCGCCACGAACGGGCAGAAGCATTACGCCAGCGAACTGGCCGCCGAGCTGGAGAGCGGCTACGACGGCCCGATGCCGCGCCGGACCTCGTACCTCGACCACCCGGTCTTCAACCAGTACCACTCCGAGGGCGAGCTGACGCGCTACATGCAGTCGCTGGCCGACAAGGACCTGTCGCTCGTCCACAGCATGATCCCCCTCGGGTCGTGCACCATGAAGCTGAACCCCACGGCGGCCCTCATGCCGATCTCGAACCCGCAGTTTGGGGCCCTGCATCCCTTTGCCCCGCAGGACCAGGTCCAGGGCTATCACCAGGTCATTCAGGAACTGGGCGACGCCCTCACCGAAATCACGGGCTTCGACGACATCTCCTTCCAGCCCAACTCCGGTGCGTCGGGCGAGTACACCGGCCTGCTCATCATTCAGGCCTACCACGAGTCGCGGGGCGAGGGGCAGCGCGACGTGTGCCTCGTCCCCGAGTCGGCCCACGGCACGAACCCGGCCAGCGCCAACATGGCCGGCATGGACGTGGTCACGATCGACTGCGACGAAAACGGCGACGTGGACCTCGACGATCTCCGCGAGCAGGCCGAGGCCAACAGCGACCGCCTCGCCGCCGCGATGATCACGTACCCCTCCACCCACGGCGTCTTCGAGGAGCACATCGAGGACATCTGCGACGTGGTGCACGAGCACGGCGGACAGGTGTACCTCGACGGCGCCAACGTGAACGCCCAGGTGGGCCTCTGCCGCCCCCGCGAGTACGGCGTCGACGTGTGCCACCTCAACCTCCACAAGACGTTCAGCATCCCGCACGGCGGCGGCGGACCGGGCGTGGGGCCCGTCTGCACCGCCGAGCACCTCAGCCCCTTCCTCCCCGGCCACCCGGTCGTGGACACCGGCGGCGAGCAGAACATCCCCGCCATCGCCGCGGCGCCCTACGGCAGCGCCCTCATCCTCCTCATCTCGTGGGCCTACATCAAGCTGCTCGGGGCGGAAGGCCTCACGAAGGCCGCCAAGACGGCCCTTCTCAACGCCAACTACCTGGCCGATCAGCTGGCCGACCACTACGACATCGTCTTCCGCGGGCCCAACGACCGCGTGGCCCACGAATTCATCCTCGACCTGCGCCCCTTCCGCAAGGAGCTCGACATCAACGAGCAGGACGTGGCGAAGCGGCTCATGGACTACGGCTTCCACGCCCCCACGATGAGCTGGCCGGTGGTGGGCACCCTCATGGTCGAGCCCACCGAGAGCGAGTCGAAGGCCGAGCTCGACCGCCTCGTGACGGCCTTCAAGGGCATCCGCAGCGAGATTGAGGCCGTGGAGAATGGAACGTGGACCGCGGACGAGAGCACGCTCAAGCAGGCCCCCCACACCGCCGAGATGGTGACGGCCGACACGTGGGACCATCCGTACAGCCGCGAAACGGCGGCCTACCCCGTGGAGTCGGTGCGCACGCACAAGTTCTGGCCCACTGTGCGCCGGGTGAACGACGCCTACGGCGACCGCAACCTCTTCTGCGCCTGCCCGCCGACCGACGCCTACGAGGCGGACGCGGAAGACGAACTGGAGGCCGCGCTGCAGGCCTAGGCGCTCCGCTCGTGCCCCTGTGCCGCAGCTATTCCCCGAAGACGTACCCGACACTTAGCGAGAGCGTACGGCTGTGAATGGAGGCGTCCGGGGCGACCGTCTCGTCCGGGACTACATTCGTGAGTCCGCAGACGTAGCGGAGGTCGAGCAGCAGGGAGCGCCCATCGGACAGGGCGTAGCTGAGCTCCACGCCCGTCACGGCCGCCACTTCCGTCTGGCGCACGGAGACGTTGCGCGACCGGGCGGTCTTTTCTCCCATCACCGACTGCACCTCCGACACGCGACTGGGCGCCATGCTCCGGCCCACGGACGGCCCCGCAAACACCGACGGGCGCACCCGTCCCCAACTGGGCCCCCGGAGCTTGGCAAGGAGGGGCACCGTTACGTAGCGGAGCTTGAGGGTCTCGCGGACCTCCTGCGACCCGTCGGCCGGCCCCAGCCGCTGGGTCTCCACCACAGCCCCGCGCTCCACTACCGTCAGCTCGGGTTGGAGCATCAGCCAGTCCGTCAGGGCAAACTGCGCAAACACCCCGCCCTGCATCGACGAATGGCCCCGATCGATGCGGGCCGGGGCCGAGCCTCTCCACAGGGCCCCCACAAACGGGCTCGCGTCTCCGCTCAGCGTCGAGAAGGCTCCCCCGGCCCGTAGCCCGAGGGTCACATCGGGCACCTGAGCCGACGCCCGCTGCCCCCCGCCGATCGCGGCCAACGCGAACAGGACGACCGCGAGCATGCAAAACAGCACACGCATCGGAGCACGAGGAGCCATGGCCGAGCGACGTGCGGTCGGGAGTTGAGAAAACGAGTGGCGTTCTCTGTTTCTTAAAGAAGAGGGACAGCCCCGTCTCTGTCAAGAATCCAGCGGCAGGCGCCGGTCCCGGTTGATTGTGGCCCGGCCCTTCGTGTGATTGGTCGCTGTCCGCCCGTTCGTATTTCATGCTCCGCGCCATGTATCGCCTGTCCCTTCTCCTCCTTGTCGCCACGCTCGGCGTCCTGCCCGTTGTCGCCCAGGATGCCTCCCTCACCGGCTTTGCCCCCGCCTCCGCCGAGGAGCAACGGGCCTGCGAGGGCCGGCTGGCCGAGGCGCCCACGCCCGAAACGTTCCGCGCCCACCTGCAGGCACTGACCGACGAGCCGCACCCCGCCGGCACCCCCGCCAACGACCGGGTCCGCGCCTACATCGACTCCGTGATGACGGCCGCGGGCCTGTCGACGACCGAGTACCCGTACGACCTCTACATGCCGTCGCCCGAATCGGCCCACAACACCGAGGTCGCCCTCGTCACGCCCACCCGCCGCCCCCTCAACCGGCAGGAGAACATCCTGGACGAGGACCCCTTCTCCGGCCACCCCGACCTCCGGCCCGCCTGGAACGCCTACTCCGGCTCCGGCGACGTGACGCGCGAGGTGGTCTACGCCAACTACGGCCGGAAAGAGGATTTCGCAACGCTCGACTCGCTGGGCGTAGAGGTCGACGGCAAAATCGTGATGGCGCGCTACGGGGGCAATTTCCGCGGCTTCAAGGCCAAGTACGCCGAGGAGGCCGGCGCCGCCGGGCTGTTGATGTACACCGACCCGGCCGACGGCGGCTACACCGACGGGCTCCCGTATCCCGAGGGCCGCTACCTCTCCGAAAGCCTGATCCAACGCGGCTCCATCCTCACGCCCCTGGGCGGCGACCCGCTGACGCCCGACGGCCCCTCACTGCCGACCGACGCGGACGCCGAGGTGGATCGGCTCGACCCGAGCGAGGCCGACCTCCCCGAACTCCCCGTCGCCCCGCTGCCCTACGAGTCGGCCGAACAGATTTTGCGGCGCATGACCGGCGAGGCCGTCCCCTCGGGCTGGCAGGGCGGGCTCCCCTTCGCGTACCGCGTCACCGGCGGCCCCGACCTCACGGTCCGCCTCAAGGTCGAACAGCCCAAGTCTCTCACCCGTGCCACCAACGTCGTCGGCACCCTGGAGGGCACCGAGCATCCCGACGAGTGGATCCTCCTGGGCTCCCACTTCGACGCCTGGACCTTCGGCGCCACCGATCCGAACAGCGGCACGGCGATGCTCCTCACCCTGGCCGAGGCGCTGGGGACGCTCGCCGAAACCGGCTGCCGCCCGGACCGCTCCATCAAGATTGCCCACTGGGACGCCGAGGAGTACGGCATCCTCGGCTCGACCGAGTGGGTCGAGCAAATGGAAGACGAGCTGCGGGGCGGCGCCGTGGCCTACCTGAACGCCGACGGGGCCGTCTCCGGCGCCCGCTTCGGGGCCGCCGCGGCCCCCTCGCTGAAGGGCCCCCTGCTCGACGCCGCGAAGAGTGTGGCGTATCCGGGCGCCGAGGCCGACACAACCACCGTCTACGACCACCTGGCCGCCCGCACCGAGGCCGGCGACCGGCTCGGCGACCTGGGCGGCGGCTCCGACCACGTCGGCTTCTACACGTACGCCGGCGTCCCCTCGGCCAGCGGCGGCTTCTCGGGCACTACGCCCGTGTACCACTCTGCCTACGACAACTTTGCGTGGTACACACGCTTTGCCGACACCAGCTTCGTCTACGGCCCCGCCCTGGCGCGGCTCGACGGCACGCTCGCCCTCCGCCTCGCCAACGCCGATGTGCTTCCCTACGACGTGCCGCGCTACGCCGAGGACCTGCGCGGCCACGTGGAGACGATTGCGGAACGCGCCGCCGAGACGGGCCGAGAGGCCCCCTTCAACCGTCTGCAGGCCGCCATCGACACGCTCGCCACGGCCGCCGCGGCCTTTGACTCCGCCCGCACGGCCCGCGTGGCAGACGGCCCGCCGCCCAACGCGGAGGCCCTCAACGAGACGCTGCTGTCGCTTGAGCAGGCGTTCCAGCACGCCGATGGCATGCCGTTTGGCGACCAGTATCGCTCGCTCTACGCCTCCCCCAACCCGTTCAACGGCTACGCCTCCTGGATGCTGCCGGGCCTGCGCTACCCCGTCGAGACGGACGCCGATGCCGCCACGCTCGACCGGTGGACAGCCATCTACCGGGAGGCCGTCCTGCGGCTGGCCGAGCGCGTCCGATCCGCGACGACGACCGTGGGGGCGCCGGCGGATTGACACGTCCCGCTACGAACTCAGGCGATCCCGGATCTGCTGAAGCCCGTCCTCGGTGCCCGCAACAATGACCTCGTCGTCGGACTCGATCGGCAGGTCCACGTCGAGGTCCGTCAGAAGGGCTCCGTCGCGACAGACGGCGAGGACCGTGTAGTTGGTTTGGGCTCCGGGGACGAGGGTCGAGACCGAGTCGCCCGCCAGCGCCCCAATGGGGAGGCGCAGCACACTCACGGTGGGATCGGGGCTCGCCAGCCCCTCTTCCTCCAGCACCGTAGCGGCCAGCATGCGCCCGCAAACCGTGGGAAGCGCCTGCACATAGTCGGCCCCGGCGCGGTACAGGTTCTGCACGGCGGCTTCGTCCTGGGCCCGAACCAGAATCTGCAGGTCGGAGGTCAACTCGCGGGCAATAAGGGTCGCAAAGGTCGCCACCGTGTCGTCGTCGACCGCAATGACCAGGGCCGAGGCCGTTTCAATGCCGGCCCGTTGGAGCGCCTCCGGGTCCCGAGCGTCGCCCACTACATCGACGCCCTCCCCCTCCTCCACGTCGAGCACGGTGACGGTGCCGCCCGCCTGTCGGATCGACTCACATACGGCGTGCCCCGAGTCGCCGTAGCCCGCTACCAGGATCGACTGAGCGTGGAAGGGCCGGATGCTGTGCGGCATCGCCTCGCGCAGGGCCGCCCGTTCATCCGGCGTCCCGGCCCAAAACAGGCGCGTCGAATCGTCCAGCACCTGATCGTCGTCGAGGGAGGTGTCGAACGTGCCCTCCACCCAGATCCCGACAATTCGTCCGCCGAGGAGGCCCTTGCGGCGCACAGCGCCCAGCGTACGCCCGTGGATCGGCGTGCGGGGCGTCACGACGAGCTCGGCAAACTCGAGGTCGTCCGCCGCCCGAACTTCCTCCTCCACGTTCGCCGCGGCCGCGACCGGCACCTTGGCCGCCAGGCTGCGCCCCAGCAGGCGACGCGGAGACAGGGCCGCGTCCGCCCCCGCCGCCTCGTGGTAGCGGGCCAGGTCGGCCCTTTCGGCAAGCGTGATGATGCGCAGGTCCGGGGCCAGTTCCCGGGCCGCGAGCGTCACACTGGCGTTCTCGTCGTCGGCGATGTCGGCGACCAGCGCCCGGGCCGTGCCCACGTGGGCCCGCCGCAGGGCCTCCGTTGTCGTCGCATCGCCCTGCAGCACCGGGTGCTCCTCTTCGTACAACCGGGCCGCACGCTCCGCGTCCAGCTCCACGAACACGTACTCTTGCCCCCGCGCCGCCATCTCCGCGACGAAAACCTCCACGCGGGGCGTGTACCCGCACACGACCACGTGCCCCGATCGCTCGGCGACGGCGGTTGGGGCCGTGGGCTGAAGGGCCGCCCGCAGCCACGGCACGACGAAGACGTCCACGGCGCTCAAGATGAACCCGATGCCCGCCAGCTGCATCACGATCACGAGCAGGTTCATCTGCGGACTCTGCCACGGGGCATCTTCTCCGTACCCGGTGGTGGTAAAGGTCTGAATGACGACCTCCAGCGCCCGATACCAAGCGCGCGGCCGCCCCTCCCACACGCTCATTCCCAGGGCGTAGGCCGTCGTAAAGAGGGCCGTGGCCACAACCAGCACCAGCAGATAATACAGCGCACGGCGCGAGAGGGTCGTCATGGGGTAAGAGAGAGACAAGACAGAAACAGAAGCAAGCCGACCGCACTGTCCCGTCGGCCCACGCGCAAGGGGATCACCGCATCCCCCCAAGGCCCAGCGGCCCGAGGGCCCATCGCTCGGGGGCCAACAGCACACTACTCAATCGTGAGAGATCCGGGGGCGGCCCGCAGCGTATCGGCCACGCGTCGGAGATCGGCCGCCACGTCGGCGCGACTCATGGCCTGTTCAGGTTTGAATTTCGGTTCTTCAGACATGGGAGAAAAAAGATCGCAGAAAAGAAATGCTGGACGGAACTGTATGCTCGTCGGCACGACCGGTTCGGGGGGCCCGTGCCACGGAGCCGCTGCCGGTCCCCCGAGAGGCCGCGTGCCCCTTCTGCCCTCCCTGCTTTTTCGTTGATACGGAGCGCCGACACACGTCCGGGCCGATCACTCCGTCGACGACCCGCGCCCCATACCTGAACGTTCCGGCGGCTCGACCCACCCGTCCCGGAGCGCCAGAAACCCCAGCAGGTTATTCACGGCGTGCGCAAGGACCGGAGCCCAGAGGGACCCCGTGAGGACCAGGAGCCCGCCCAGTCCAGCCCCCATCGCCGCTGCGTACAGGCCATACGCC
>NCRB01000083.1 GCA_002894665.1 Salinivenus iranica | reverse complement strand
GGCGGGGACAGACCGTTGCGCTCGGGGGCGTCACCACCCCTCGTCCGCCAGCCGCTGCGCGATGGCGGCGTAAAAGGCGTCGGCGTCGAACGGGGCGCCGAGGCGGGAGGTAATGCCCACCTGCTGGGCATGGTCGGCGTCGACGGTGCCCAGGTACGTGCCCCAGTGGGCGCTATCTACGCTCACAATCCCGTCGTTCACGCCCTCGTGCTCAAAAAGGTACGAGTTGAAGTACCGGAAGATGGGGGAGACCGGGATGGTGGTGCCTTTGCCGGCCTGGCACCCGAACGAGTAGTAGGTCACGTCGGGGTGGTTGGGCACCTTGGGGTTGAAGGTGTTCTCTACGTAGTCGGGCGTGAGTTCGCGGAGGGCCTCCCGCATATTGGCCGTGCCGTCCTCTAGGACGTGACGGCCCAGCCAGTTGGCCATGTCCGTGACCCAGTCGCGCACGGCCTCGGGCTGTTCGAGGATGAGGCGGGCCACCGACGAGCCGCGGTGCGGGGTGGCGACCGTGACCAGCACCTTGATCTGCTCGTGCCATCCCATGCGGCGAATGAGGTAGCGCGCATCGAGGCCGCCCATGGAATGGGCAATGACGGTGAGGGTGTCCGCGTTGGTGTCGTGGAGGACGCGGCGCAACCGGTCGTCCCACATCTGGGTGCGGGCCCGCACGGTGTTGTACGGCGACACGTTGGGGGCCACGGCGCGCACGCCCCGCGAGCGGAGGTGCATGGCCTGGTTGTGGAGGTGCCCGCCCCGGCGAAGGGAGGCGCCAATCCCGAACCCGTGCATCAGCACGACGGGGTGCTCGGTGGGAATGAGCGCCGGCTGCGGAAACGGCTCCAGGCCCGTCAGACGCTGAAGGGCGGCCGCCGAAAAAGTGTTGGCCATCAGTGGAGAACATCCGTTGGTCGAAGACTGCGGGCCTTGATACCCACGCCACTGGGCCCTGGTTCAGCCCTCCCGGCGCGGCCTACGCCGGCGGAAACGAGCCCGCCGCGAGCATCTCGACGGCCACCACCAGGGTCGCGGCAATGATCGGCACGCGAATGTTGTCGTTGACGGGCAGGGGCAGGGCCTCCACGAGGGCCGCGCCCCCGACCCCGGCCGCGGCCGGCAGCACCCCGAACGATCCAAAGGCCAGCATCACGCCGGCCCCCGTCACCAGAAAGGCCGCGGACCCCTCCACCGTGGACGAGAGGCGCCCCCAGGGATGGCGGCCCCAGCGCCGCCCGACCAGCGCTGCGGCCGCGTCCGCCAGCATGGTCATCGTGAGCACCGGGACGGCCACGCGGAGGGGAAACAGGAGCGCCAGGAGGGCGGCTCCGACCAGGACACAGGTGGCCCCGTTGAAGCTGACCCGGGTGCCGACATCCGGCAGTTCTTCGTCTCGCATCAGGGGGCCGAAGATCCAGCGAATCCACTCACTGAACGAGACCGAGTAGGCGCGCAACAGGTCCGCCCCGACGGCCAGGAGGGCACACCCGCCCACAAGGTACTGCGCAACGGGGGAGCCGAGCCAGGCCATGCCCAGCGGAATGACGAGGGCGAGGAGGTGGAGGGCTTTCCGCTGGACCTCACCGGTGTAGGATAGGGAGGGGGGAGCGGGGGACGTCACGACGAGAATAGACGAGCAATACGGGAGGTGCGCCGGCCTCTGAACTTTTAACGAAGGCGAGAAGTTCGAGCCACGTGTTATATCCGCCGAAACGCCCAGGGGCCCGACAGGGTCCTGTTTCATCTCCTCTGCTCCTTGGACACCCCTCGCTCCGTCATGACATACATCCCTCAATCGTGGCTCGGTCTTCTGGTTCTCGGTGGCGCGCTTTTCCTTTCTGGTTGTGGCGGGGACGAGGGGACGACGTCCGAGGCCGAGCAAATGGCGGAAGAACATGAAGGCGACACCCCCACGGCCACCGAGGCGGCCCAGGCGCCGGCCATGCCCGTGAATGGGCGGACCGTCTCCTATGGCCGGCAGGACGAAACCGATCGTACGGGATACCTTGCCGAACCGGCCAATGTGGACTCGGTGCTCGCGGCCCGGGGCGTGGAGGCGCTGCCCGGCATCGTGGTGATCCACGAATGGTGGGGGCTCAACGACAACATCCGGGCTGCGAGCCGACGGCTGGCCGGGCAGGGGTACCGCGTCCTGGCGGTCGACCTCTACAACGACGCGGTGGCTCAGACCCCGGACTCCGCCCAGGCGCTCATGGGCCGCGCCATGGAGAACCCGTCGCGGCTCGTCGCCAACGTAAACACGGGGCGAGCCTACCTGACGTCTGAGACGAAGGCCCCGCGGACCGCCGTGCTGGGCTGGTGCTTTGGGGGTGGGATGACCTTCCGCACCCTCGCCAAGACCCCGACGGAGTACGACGCGGCGGTGGCGTACTACGGCACCCCCGATCCCCTCTCGGACGAGGTCCTTCAGGCGCTGGAGACGCCAGTGATGGCCCACTTCGCGACTGACGATCAGGCGGTCTCCATTGAGGCCGCCCGCTCGTTCCGCGATCGCGCAGAGGCGGCCGGAAAGGCCCTCTCGTACTTTGAGTACGAGGCCGGGCACGCCTTCGCCAATCCGTCGGGGGAGCGCTACGACGCAGGGGCCGCCGAGCAGGCCTGGAAGCGCACGACGGACTTCCTCCAGACGCACCTCTACTCCGAGGGTGGATAAGGCGCGAACCCGTACTGCGGAGCCCCCGTTCAGGCAGGGCACGCTGTTCTTGCTTCTTCCGCTCTGCTCAATGGCTTCGTTTCCCCCTCTTCAGAACGATCGTCTCCTCCGCGTCGCCCGCGGCGAAACCACCGACCGAACCCCCGTCTGGATGATGCGCCAGGCGGGGCGCTACCTGCCGGAGTATCAGGAGGTGCGGGCCGAACACGACTTTTTCGAGGTCGTCGAGACGCCCGAGCTGGCGGCCGAGGTGACGCTCCAGCCCGTCGACCGCCTGCCGGTGGACGGTGCCATTATCTTTAGCGACATCATGACGGTGCCGCAGGCGATGGGGCTCGAGGTCACGATGGTGTCGGGGCAGGGGCCCACCTTCCCCCATCCGCTGGAGACGCCCGACGATCTGGAGCGCCTCGTGGAGCCGGACGTGGGGGACGCCCTGGGGCACGTGTTCGAGGCCCTCACGGTGACGCGTCAGAAGCTGGAGGGGCGCGTGCCGCTCATCGGCTTTTCGGGGGCGCCGTGGACCCTCATGGCGTACATGGTGGAAGGGGGCGGGAGCAAGTCGTATCGCCACGCCCGGGCCTGGCTCCACCGCCACCCCGAGGCCGCAAAGGACCTCCTGCGGCGCACGACCGACGTGGTGGTCGACTACCTGATTGGGCAGGTGGAGGCCGGCGCGCAGATGCTCCAGGTGTTCGACTCATGGGCCGGGCTGCACGGCCCCGACACGTTCCGGGCCTTCTGCTACCCGTTTCTCGACGAGGTGGCGTCGCGCGTCAAATCGGCCTGCCCAGATGTCCCGCTCGTCGTGTTTGCCAAGAACGCCCACTACGCGCTCGACGCCCTGGCCGACACCGACTACGACGTGATTAGCCTGGACTGGTCGATGGACCCGGGCGCGGCCCGCGACACGGTGGGCGACCGGGCAGTTCTGCAGGGCAACCTCGATCCCTGTGCGCTCTACGCCCCGCCCGATGCGCTGCGCCGCCGCGTGCAGCACATGCTGGCGGGCTTCGGGCCGCACCACCACATCGCAAATCTGGGCCACGGCATGCTGCCCGATCACGATCCCGAGCACGCCCGGGTCTTCGTCGAGACCGTCCACGAGCAGTCCGAGCAGATGCGGACGGTCTGAGCTGCGCGGGTCCCAGGCCCTCGCCGACCGCCCGTTCGGGGAAGGGCAGCGTCCCGTCGCCGCTTCGCTCATGTCCTTCTTCCCAGGTCCCCCTGCCACCATGTCTCTTGACACCGCCCATCCCCAGGTCCGCTCGCTGCTTCCGCTGCTCTACGTGGCCTGGGCCGACGGCGTCCTGACCCCCTCGGAGGCCGACACGCTCCACGCCCAAATTCGGGCGCAGGACTGGCTCGACGACGAGGTCCGAGAGGCCGTCTGTGCCCACCTCGATCCCCAGTCGCCGCCCTCCGCCACCCAGTACTTCCGCTGGATACGAGCGCTGCGGGAGGGGGCGGCCGACGCGCCCGTGACGGCGCGCTGCTCCCTCGCCGAGCTGGGGGTGCAGATGGCCGCGGCGGGCAACGGCTCCACCCTGCCCGACGCTTCCCGGCGGGCGCTGGCGGACATCGAGGCGGCGCTGGGGGTGGACGGCGAAGAGCTGGTGGCGGACCTGCTGGGGGAGCGGCCCGAGCCTGAACCGCCGCGCCGGGAGGCCCCGTTCGATGTGGAGGCGATGACGGCGCTGCTCGACGGTCCGCACGCCGAGCTCCGCACCCACATCCGCACGCTCCTGCAGGATCCCGTCTTCGAGTACCCCGAGGCGCCCCGCACGGAGGCCTATCGCGAGCAGGTGCTGGCGTGGTGCGAGCGGCTGGCCGAGCAGGGGCTGGGTGCGCTCGGCTACCCCGAAGCGTACGGGGGAGAGGGCGACATGGAGAAGTTTATTGCCGCCTTCGAGACGCTGGCCGAGCACGACCTCAGCATGGTCATCAAGTTCGGCGTGCAGTTTGGCCTCTTCGGCGGCAGCATCCACCGCCTGGGCACGGAGAAGCACCACGAGAAATACCTGCGGCGTGCCGGCACGCTCGACCTGCCGGGCTGCTTCGCCATGACGGAGCGCGCCCACGGCTCCAACGTGCGCGAGCTGGAGACGACCGCCCACTACGACGCGGACGCGGAATCGTTTGTGATCGACACGCCCCGCCACGAGGCGCATAAGGAATGGATCGGCAACGCCGCGGCGCACGGGCAGCTGGCGACGGTCTTTGCCCAGCTCCACACCGACGGGGCGCACCACGGCGTGCACGCGTTTCTCGTGCCTATCCGCTCCGCGGACGGCACGCCGGCGCCCGGGGTCCGCATCGAGGACTGTGGCGAAAAGATGGGGCTCAACGGCGTGGACAACGGGCGGCTCTGGTTCGACGAGGTGCGCATCCCCCGCGAGAATCTGCTCGACCGGTTTGCCACGGTGCAGCCCGACGGCACCTACGAGAGTCCGATCCCGAGCCCCGGCCGGCGGTTTTTTACGATGCTCAGCACGCTCATCGGGGGGCGGATCAGCGTGGCGCGGGCGGGGCTGAGCGCCGCAAAGTCGGGCCTCACCATTGCGGTGCGCTACGGCGCCCGGCGGCGGCAGTTTGGCCCGAAGGACGAGGCGGAGGTGCCGCTCCTCGACTACCGCACCCACAAGCGCCGCCTGCTGCCGAAGCTGGCGACCACCTACGCGCTCCATTTTGCCCTCGACGACCTCACGCAGCGGTTTGCGGCGAAGGGACCCGAGGAGCCGCTCGAAAAAGTGGAGGCCGAGGCCAATGCGCTCAAGGCGTACGCCACCTGGCACACCACCGACACGCTCCAGGAGGCCCGAGAGGCGTGCGGCGGGCAGGGGTATAAGGCCGACAATCGCATCGGGGCCCTGAAGGCCGACACGGATGTGTTTACCACGTTCGAGGGCGACAACACGGTGCTTCTGCTGCAGGTGGCGAAGGGGCTCCTTTCGGACTTCCGCCGTGAGTTCCGCGACATGAACCTGCTGGGCATGGCCCGCTTCGTGGTGGACGAGGTGGCGACGCGACTCTCGGAGCTAAACCCCGTGGTGACGCGGACGACGGACCCGGAGCACCTGCGGAGCCGCGACTTCCAGCGCTTCGCCTTTCAGTACCGCGCGGATCGGATGCTGCTGTCTGCGGGGCAGCGGCTCCAGCGCCGCATCGAGAACGAAAACATGGACCCGTTCGACGCCTTCACCGACGTGCAGGACCACCTCGTGCAGCTCGCGCACGCCGAGGCGGAACGGGTCGTGTACGACCGCTTCGTGGCGGCCACCGACGAGCTCGATGAGGACTCCCTTCGAGACCCCCTGACTCGTCTCCGCCAACTGTTTGGGCTCTATCGCATCGAGCAAAACCTCGACTGGTTTTTGGAGGCAGGCGTGGTGGAGCGAAGCAAGTCGAAAGCGATTCGGGGCGAAGTGAACGCCCTCTGCGACGAGGTGCGCCCGCAGGCCGAGGCGCTGGTCGACGCCTTCGGCATTCCGGACGCGTGCCTCGCCGCCCCGATTGCCACGGACGACCGCTACTGACGCAGTTCCAGCACCCTGGGCGTCGTCGCCGGCACCGTGAGGGAATTGTTCAGGGGGACCGTCTCGCCGCTAATAACGTCGCGGCCCGAGGGGGATCCCTCCAGCTGCTCCTCGAAGCGGGCGAGGTCGAGGGTCCGCTCCTCCTCGGCGTTGTTGAGGACGACCATCACGCTGTCGTCCGCGTCGTGGCGGAAGTAGACGTAGGTGTTGTCCTGCGGAATGTAGTGCGTGAGCTCGCCGTTGTGAATCACGTCGGCGTCTTCGCGCCAGGTGGTCAGGGTCGTCACGAAGTCGTGCGCCCTATTCTCGCGAGCCGTGCGTCCCTCTTCGGTGAACACACTCCGGTCGTCGTTGGGCCAGCCGCCGGGCATGTCGGGGCGCTTGGCGCCGTCGCCCTCCACGTCCAGCATCGGCTGCATCAGCTCCGTGGCGTAGTAGACCTGCGGGATGCCGCGCGTCGTCATGAGGAACGTATAGGCGAGCCGGAACGCGGCCTCGTCCTCGCCGATCTCCGAGAAAAAGCGGGTCAGGTCGTGGTTGTCGAGGAAGGTGACGAGGTCGTTCGGGTCGGAGTAGAGGTGATCCTGTGACAAGGTCTCGTACAGGGCGTAGAGGCCGTCGCCCTCGTCCGAGAAGGCCTCCTGCATGGCAAAGCTGAGCGGGAAGTCCGTGGTGCTGGGCAGGTCGGAGTCGTAGTCGTCGGCGTAGCCCCGGAAGTCGTCCTGCCAGTAGGCCTCGTGCGGAACGGTAGAGACCCAGTTTTCCCCGACGATGTTGAAGTCGGGATACTCTTCGAGCACGGCGGACGTCCAGCGCGTCATGTACTCCCTGTCGGCGTAGAAGTAGGTGTCCATCCGAATCCCATCGATGCCGGTCGACTCGATCCACCAGAGGGTGTTTTGGATGAGGTAGGTGGCCAGCAGTTCATTGTCCTGATTGAGATCCGGCATGTTGGGCACGAACCAGCCGTTGGTGAGCTTCTTCCGGTCGTGCTGCGAGGCGTAGGGGTCCATGATGGGGGCGCCCTGGTAGTTGGTGGTGCCGTAGGTGTCGAGGTCGTGGACCCAGTCGTCCGTCGGCAGGTCGTCCATCCACCAGTGCTGCCGCCCGACGTGGTTGTGGATCATGTCCATGATCACCTTCATTCCGCGGTCGTGGGTGGCGGAGACGAGGGCGCGGAACTCGTCGTTGCTCCCGAAGCGCGGGTCCACCTGGTACATGTCGGTCGCCGCGTAGCCGTGGTAGGCGCCGTACTCGGGCGGCATGTCGTTCTCGAAGATGGGCGTCATCCAGAGGGCCGTCATGCCCAGGTCGTCGATGTAGTCTAGGTGTTCCTGAATGCCCGCAAAGTCGCCGCCGTGGCGGGCGTTCGGGTCGGAGCGGTCGACGCCCTCCAGGAAGCCAGGGATGGAATCGTTCTCGGGGGATCCGTTGGCGAAGCGATCCGGCATCAGCAGGTAGATCACGTCCTCACTGGAGAAGCCCTGCGCGTAGGTGCCGGGCTCTCGTCGCGACCGGAGTTCGTAGTCGCGGGTGAGGGTGCCGTCCGTGTGCTGAAAGCGGAGGGTGAGCGTGCCGGGCGCGGCGCTGTCGGCGATGCGGAGGCGGACGAAGGCGTAGTTTGGGTTTTCGACCTGGGTCACCCGGTCGAGGGAGACGCCCGGATAATCGGCGACCTGGACGCGCGCCTCGCCAATGTCCTCGCCGTACACCATGAGCTCGAGGGTGGGCCGCTCCATGTCCGTCCACCAGAAGGGCGGGTCGATGCGGTCGATCTCCGGCGCCTGGGCGACGGCGAGGAGCGGCAGAGCGAGCAGGAAGAGGGTCGCGACACAGAGGCGGCGCATGGAGAGGGAGGGGGATGGTCAGGAGAACGCGTGCACCGGACGCGACGGCGTCCGGACCCGTGCAGTATACCAATCCGGACCGTCGCTGTCCATCCGGTCCGCCTGAAGAATCGAGGGATGGGGGGAGGCGTTTTGGGGGGTTAGAGACGCATCTGCTCCTCGAAGGCCCGGGCCCGGCGGCGGGACAGCCCGATGGTTCGGCCGTTGGGAAGAATCGCCCGCAGCTTGTCCCCGCCGGCCGACTCCACGTCCTCAATCCACTGCAGGTTGAGGATGTGTTGCCGGCTGGCCCGAAAGAAGGTGGCAGGGTCCAGCCGCTCCTGGAGGTAGCGGAGCGATCGGTCGATGAGGGGCGTTTCGTCGCCGAAGTAGAGGCGCGTGTAGTTGCCGGCGGACTCGAAGAGCCGCACGTCGGCCAGCGGGACGAACCAGCAGCGGTCCCCGTCCCGCACGAACACCTGCTGTGCTGCGGTCAGGGGCGGGGCATCGTCGGCCGCCGCGGGGTCGGCGGGGGTGCGGGCCCGTACCGTCTCGATGGCCTCCGCCAGGCGGTTCGGCTCGATGGGCTTGACGAGGTAGTCGAGTGCGTTGGCCTCAAAGGCCTCGATGGCGTACTCGTCGTAGGCCGTGGCGAACACCACGTGAGGGACTGCGTCGAGGCGTTCCAGGAGATCAAAGCCGCTGGCGCCGGGCATCTGCACGTCCAGGAAGAGCAGGTCGGGGGCCTGGGCCGCGATGGCCTCTTCCGCGGCGTCCGCGTGGGCGGCCGTGCTAACGATCTCAACCGCGTCGTGCGGGGCCAGCAGGCGCTTCAGTTCGTCGCGGGCCAGTCGTTCGTCGTCGACGATAAGGGTGCGGAGGGGGGCAGACATGGCGGCTATACGTGCTGAGGAACCTCCTGGGGCGGCGGGGCCTCGCCATCGGCCCGGGAAGCCGAGCGGGGGCTGAGGTCCGGCGGGCTGGTCCGGAAGGGCATTCGGGCGGTGGCGATGACGGTTCCGTCGGACTCCTCGAGCGTGAGGTGGGCGGCCTCCCCGAACAGCAGGCGGAGGCGCTCCCGGGCGTTTTCAAGCCCCACGCCGCCCCCGGCCGGGTCGAGACTGCCGGGATTGGTGACCCGGATCTCGAGCATTCCGTCTTCCCGCGTGGCGGTGATCGTGAGGCATCCCCCGTCTGCCCGCGCGGCGATGCCGTGTTTGATCGCGTTTTCCGCGAGCGTCTGGACCAGCAGGTGGGGCACGAGGGCGTCGGCCGTTCCATCGTCCATTGTGATGTCGCACCGGAGGCGGTCCTCCAGGCGCACCTTTTCGAGTTCGAGGTAGGTGCGGGCGGTGGAGAGCTCTTCCTGGAGGGGGACGGTCTTTTCATCGCTCGCCATGAGGGTCCGCCGGAGGAGGCGGGCCAGGCGCGTCACCATCGACTGGGCGCGGTCCGGGTCCTGCGCGATCAGGGCCCGCAGGCTGTTGAGGCTATTGAAGAAGAAATGCGGGTTGAGCTGCAGCTTGAGGGCTTCCATCCGGGCCGCCTCGGCGCGGGCCTCCATCTTCCACTTGTCGATCTCGGCCTGCCGGTATCGCCAGAACGAGTGGAGGCCAAAGTAGAGGGTCGACCAGAGGAGCAGGAAGATGATTGAGTTGAGGAAGGCCGAGACCAGGTACGTCCACGACCACGCCGAGAGGTCGTCGGGGACGAGAGGGGCGATGGGGGTGTACTGACACAGCGCAAAGAAACACACGAAGAACAGCACCGACAGAGCCAGCGTGCCCCCCAGAATACGGGGCAGGAGGGCACGGAGCGGGAGGCGCAGCCAGTCCTGGCGCTTTGCGTAGTGCCGAAAAGCATGCGTGAGGCCGATGCCGAGGGCGGCGTGCGCTACGGGGTTCGCCACCTGGGCCAGGGCAAACGTCGACTGGAGGCCGATCATGAACACCTTGATGGCGTTCAGGCTGCCCCACCCGGCGATCTGGCAGAGCCAGTAGGCGTGGCGTCGACTCAGCATGGCGGTCCGGCATTGATCCGAAAGCAACGCGACGGCGTCCCGCGAATTTGGGATCCCGAACGGCGGGCAGCTGCCTCCCGCAGATGCATCCCAGGCACAGTGGCCGATCCAGACGCATCGGCACTTACAGCGTAAGGATGCGATCCCGCTCTGTCCACGCCCGTTCGATGGATGGCGCAACGGAGAGATGAATGGGACCGTCGGTAGACGAGCGGACGCCGGGAAGGCAGCAGGCAGACAATGGGGGGCGTTTCCACAGCAGAGAACCGCACCGCGGGGAGCTGTCCGCCGCGGGCGGCCGAACGGGCGGCACCCTCTTAAGGGGGTCGAGTGTCGGGGGCCTGTACGCCGGCATCGAAGAGGAGGCCGACGAGCCAGTGGACGGTGGGCACGTCGAGTACGGAGAGACGATGCGGTCTCGGGGGGCATTCTCTCTCCATGGACAACCAGAACCGCAAATCATGGGCCCGGGCCCGGGCGGCGCGCTACGAGATTTCGCTGAGCGGGCGGACGAGGCGCTCAAACACCTGTCCTTCGTCCAGGGCCGTTGGGATCTCATCGAGGCGGTCGTAGCGCCGGGCGTCAATCCAGCGGTGCCCGCCCTCGGCCCAGAGCGAGTACCGCCGCTGGAAGAGGATCTCGTCGATCAGGGCATCGGTGGTCTCGGGGCCGGCGTACGGGTTGAGGCCCCAGGTTGTCCGGATCAGGTCGATGGCGTCTACGGCGGCCCCAAACTCCTGGCGTTGGGCCCGGGCCTCCGCGTAGATGAGGATCAGTTCTTCGTTTCGGATGAAGGGCACGGGCGCGGTGTTGGAGTCGTACCGGTTGTCCTGGTAGAAGAGCTCCACTCCGGGGAGGTCGCCGTTCGTGATGGGGGTGTCGCGCTCGAAAAACTTAAGGGGCACCCGCTCGTCGCCGGGGAGGGCTTCGTCAATCATCGACGGGTGCACCATCAGGATCTGGCTCGTGTTGGCGTTGCGGGGGTAGAAGAGCGGGTTGAAGAGGTCGGGCGGGGCGCCGAAGGGGTGGTAGGCCCCCGTGTTCATGCTTTCGGCGCCGGCAGTGAGCGACAGGAAGGAGTCGTCGAGGGCGTCGAGGGCCCCGTCCCAGTCCTCAGCGTAGAGTGCGGCGCGGGCCGCAATGGCGCGGTTGACCTCCTGCACCCCGGCGGGACTGCCGAACTCATTCCAGCCGCTCGTGAGGGTAAAGGCAAAGTCGCCACCGGCCTGCCCAAGCGCAGTGTTCGCCTCGTCGAGCAGCGTGCGGATGCGCGCCAGGGCCTCGTCGTAGGGCAGGAAGGGGCCGGGATTCAGCGGGTCGGACACGTCGATCCGAATGGCGCCGTCGGGGTTTCGGTACTGTCCCTGCAGCGGAATCAGATACTGAAACGCCTGGAGGGTTTGGGCCAGGCCCACGTACCCGGCCCGTTCGGCCTCCGTGACCGCGTCGGTGTTGTTGACCGCCTCAATCAGCGTGTTGCCCTGTTTGATGGCCTCATAGGGCGAGTCGTACGAGGCCGCATCGGCAAAAAACTCTGGGTCGGGCGTCACGCCCCCTTTGCCCAGCCAGTTGGTGATGAAGCGGGGGTCCGAAGCGTAGGCCGCGTACACTTCGCGCCCAAAGGAGCCGTAGAGCTGCGTGACGCCAGCCGTGCCGTCGGTGTAGTTCCGGTGCTGGAATTCGAGGCCGGAGACCAGGTTTTGGAGTTCGGCCCGGGTTGCGTTCTGCAAGACCGCTTCCGTGGAGGGGCTGTCGGCGTTCGTGATGGGGTCCGGGTCGAAAAAGTCGCAGGCCGTGAGGCCGAGGGTGAGGGCGACGGTGACGACCGCGAGGCGGGGGAGGGGCATGGTCATTCGGGCAGAAGGCAGGAGGGAGGGAC
>NCRB01000082.1 GCA_002894665.1 Salinivenus iranica | reverse complement strand
GATCGCCGCCGTCAGCGTCGTCTTCCCGTGATCGACGTGCCCGATCGTTCCTACGTTTACGTGCGGCTTCTTCCGGTCAAAGGCTTGCTTGGCCATGGGATCTGAGGTGGATGATGGGAGTCGTGTCGTCAGAGAAAGTAAAAGGGGGAGGCCCGGCCGCGACGAGGATCTGCGCCGCCCGGACGTCCACAAAATATCGGCGTGCAGTACGCACGAGAGGCAGTACGCACGAAAGAGAGCCGCCTCCCGGATTCGAACCGGGGACCCCTTCCTTACCATGGAAGTGCTCTACCCCTGAGCTAAGGCGGCAAACCAATTTCCGATTTTGGAGTGTGGATTTTGGATTCTCCAATCCCCAACCCAAAATCACAAATCCAAAATGTGTTGAGCGGGAGACGGGATTCGAACCCGCGACGTTCACCTTGGAAGGGTGATGCTCTACCCCTGAGCTACTCCCGCATGCAATTCTGCAGACCCAGAATGGAGAATCGGAATGTCTGCTGTCTCTTCTCGATCCGAACTCAAACGGGTGGGCCGGGGAGGATTCGAACCTCCGAAGGCAGAGCCGCCAGATTTACAGTCTGGTGCGTTTGACCAAACTTCGCTACCGACCCAAGAATGCTCAAAAGGGAATGCCCGAGAGGCCCCACGAGGCATGATCGCCCTCGAGTTAGGACCCAGCTTCCGATTCACATTCAAGACGCGACCGACGGAAAAGTTGCCGGGGGTGGGGTCGAATTCCAAATGAAGAGAATTCCCACCGGGCCGAAAGACAGATCCGTCCGACGCGCGAGTGAGCTGACGAGCGGACTCGAACCGCCAACCTGCGCATTACAAGTGCGCTGCTCTACCAGTTGAGCTACGTCAGCATGTCTCAAACAGATAAGATAGACACACGAAAGTGACGGCAAAATGTTCACGGATTGGGCCCAGAGTTCGTCTCCGGCTCGTCCATCGTACGGTCCGACCGGCGCCAGTACCAGTACGCGGCACCCCCCACAGCCAGCCCCCCCAGCAGGAGGAGGATGACGCGTCCGTAGGCGCGCAGGTACACCACCACCAACTCCCAGTTCTCCCCCACCGCGTAGCCGGCGTAGCTAATCAGTCCCGTCCACAGCAGTGCACTGACGGTGCACCACCAGGCCGTGCGCCAGGGCTCCATCTGCGCTATACCGGCGGTGAGTGAAATGACGGACCGGGCGCCACTCAGAAACCGGTTGGCCGCAATCACGCCATAACCGTACCGGTGAATCCAGCGCCGGGCCGTTTCGACCCCGTCCCGCGGGAGCCACCGGAACCGGCTGTCGGGAGCCAGCACCTCGCGCCCCACACGATAGCCCACGGCGTACACCGTCATAAATCCGGCGGCCCCGCCCAGCGTGGAGAGAAAAATCACGACCCCCAGATTCAGATTGCCGAGGCCGGCGAGATACCCCCCGAACACCACCACCATGTCGCCCGGGATCGGAGGCATCACATTCTCCCCGTACGCGATGACGATCAACACGCAGTACGCCCACAACGGCGAGAGGGCCTCCATCCACTCAAAAAAATTCGAGAACCACTCCAAAACCATGGGAATCCGAAGGTGACGGACGACGGACTGTTGGGACGGCTACGAACGAGGACGAAGGAGACACACGGCCCGAGCTGCGGCGCCCGCTTCTTCCCCAGTCGGCCCCAGGCCCTCCCCCGTCGTCGCCTTCACGGAGACCCGGTCCAGGTCCACATCGAGCGCCGCCCCGATGTTCTGACGCATCTCGGCGATGTGGGGCTTCACCTTCGGCCGTTCCAGCACCATCGTCGTGTCCACGTTGGCCAGTCGGTATCCGTCCTCGCGCACGAGTTGCATTACCTGGCGCAGGAGATCGAGGCTGTCCGCCCCGGCCCACGCCGGGTCCGTATCCGGGAAGTGGGTCCCGATGTCTCCCAGCGCCGCCGCGCCGAGCAGTGCGTCCGCCACAGCGTGCAGGAGCACATCGGCGTCCGAGTGTCCCACCAGCCCCTTGTCGTGCGGAATGAGGACCCCGCCGAGGATCAGGTCGTGGCCGGGGGCCAGCCGATGAACATCATACCCGTAGCCAATCCGCATGACAACGTGTGGATGCGAGTGAAACGGACGGGGCCTTAGCGGTCAGCGGAGACGGCCGTGCGGTCAGGGTCATTGGTCCAGGCCCCCCACAGCTGCTGCGCCAGCGACCAGTCGGACGTGGTCGTAATCTTAAAGTTGCGGCGGCTGCCGGGCACCACATGCACACGTCGTCCGGCCTGCTGCACGAGTTCGACATCGTCGGTAGCCGAGGCCTGGTCCGCGTTGGCCGCGGCGGCATGGGCATCTTCGATCCAGGACCGCCGGAAGCCCTGAGGCGTCTGCATCCGGTACAGGTGGTCTCTCGGCACGGTCTCTCCAAACACAGTCTCATCTTCCGCGGCCCGCAGCGTGTCGGCCACGGGGACGGCCAGAGCGGCCGCTCCGTGCTGTCGCACCGCCGCCACCACGCCCCGCACCTCCTGTGCCGTCACGAAAGGGCGCGCCGCATCGTGGACCAGCACCGCCTCAACCGGGGCCGGCACGGCCCGCAGGGCGTGACGAACGGAGGCCTGTCGCGTCTCCCCGCCACTGACCACCGCCGTCAGCTTGCTCAGCCCCTCGGCCTGGAGCCGATCGCTCACGCTGGTCACCACATTTTCGGGCACCGACACGATCAAATGCCCAACGTCGGGATGCTGTTCAAAGAGGAGCAGCACCTGCACCAGGAGCGGACGGTCGCCCAGGGTACGAAACTGTTTCCGCGTTCCCCCGAGGCGCCGCCCCTCGCCTGCGGCCGGGACCAACACGGCCACCTCGTTGGGGCTCCCTGTGTCAACTGAGTCGGACATGGCGTAGGAAAGACGTTGTGGGACAGGGGCGTCGGCTACTCAATGAGCATGGCGTCGCCGAAGGAGAAGAACCGATACTCCTCCTCCATGGCCTTCTCGTACACCTCGAACGTGAAGTCGTAGCCCATAAACGCCGCCGCCATCATCATGAACGTGCTCTCGGGGCGATGGAAATTCGTGAGCATCCGTTCCGTGATTTTGAAGTCGTACTCCGGGTACACGAACAGATCCGTCCAGCTGTGATCGGCCTTCAGCATTTCGTCAGCCGACAGGCTGGATTCGAGGGCGCGAATCACGGTGGTGCCCGCCGCCGTGACGGTGTTGTGCTCGGAGCGGAGGGCCCGGTTCACCGCATCGGCGGTGTCCTGTGGAATGATGAACTCTTCCGAGTCCATCCGGTGCTTCGTGAGGTCCTCGACGCCCACCTCCCGGAAGACGCCACGCCCCACGTGCAGCGTGATCGGGACCACCTGCACGCCCTTCTCCTCCAGTCGCTCCACCAGGTCTTCCGTAAAGTGCAGGCCCGCGGGCGGGGCCGCCACCGATCCCCGGTGCTTTGCGAAGATGGTCTGGTAGCGTTCGTAGTCCGCCTCCTCGACGTCCCGTTCGATGTAGGGAGGCAGGGGCGTCTCGCCCAGCTCCCGGATTTTGGCGTACAGGGCGTCGTTCCGGTCGTCGAACGAGAAGCGGATGGTGCGGCCCCGCGAAGTGGTGTTGTCGATGACCTCGGCGGTCAAATCATCGTCGAACACGAGCTTGTTGCCGATCCGAATTTTCCGGGCCGGGTCCACCATCACGTCCCAGAGCCGACTCTCGGGGTTCAATTCCCGAAGCAGAAAAACCTCAATGTCCGCCCCAGTTTTCTTTTTTTGTCCGTAGAGCCGGGCCGGATACACCTTCGTGTCGTTCACCACCAGGACATCCCCTTCCCGGAAGTAGTCGGGGAGGTTGGTAAACTGTTCGTGCTCCACCGCCTGCTTCTCCCGATTGACCAGCATCAGGCGACAGGAATCGCGGGGATCCGCGGGGTACTCGGCAACGAGTTCGTCGGGACACTCGTAGCTAAACTCCGATCGTTTCATGGACGGCAATGGTGGGCTGAAGCGGGTGATGAAGACGTGCGAGGAATCGGTGCGCGAACGGCACCGACCGGACAACAGCCGCTCTAAACCGCGGCACGAGACGAGATGATCCGGCCCTACCGGTTCTTCGTCAGACGGGGCGGGGGTTTTGGGACGTCCATTGCCGTTCCCAGGCGGCCGGGGCCGGCTGAGGGTCGATCGAGGGATGGACGACCGAGGCAAGCACCTCAATCGCTCGGTAGAGGCGAGGGCCGGGCCGGTTGAAGTAGGCGTTGCCGTCGAGCAGGGCGACGCGCCCCGCCTGCACGGCCGACAGTTCGTCCCACCCGTCGCGCTCGGTGAGGTAGTGCAGGTCGCGCTCTGTTTCGTCAATCGAAAAGCCGCACGGCATGATGGCTAGCACATCGGGATCGGCGGCCCGAAGCGCTTCCCAGTCGACGCGGCGGGTGGGCTCGCCGGCAGTCCCTAGCACAGCCCGTCCCCCGGCCATCTCGACCACGTCGGGCATCCAGTGGCCCGCCACCATGAGGGGCTCCACCCATTCGATGCAGGCCACAGACGGGAGGGCCTGCGGGTTGGTGTCGCGGTCGACCCCCATCTGGTTGCGAAGCGCCTGGAGCCCCGTTTCGAGGTTGCCAATGGTCTGCATGGCCTCGTTCAGCCGGTCCAGGCGCCGGCCCAGCCGCAGGGCCTCGTCGAGCACCTCCTTCAGGGTTTGAGGCCGCATGGACACAAGATCAACATCAGGCCCCGCCCAGTCGGCAAGCCGGGCCTCCAGGTCCGAGCGGCGGACCGCGCAGACCTCACACTGGTCCTGGGTGACGATGAGGTCGGGCTCGAGCGATTGGACTCGCTCGAGGTCTACCTGGTAGAGGCTGAGTCCGTCCTGCAGGTGAGACTGGACGGCGTCGTCGATGGCCGCCGAGTCGCCTTCGGCATCGTAGGTCGCCTCCGTCACCACGGGGACTTCCTGCACCTCGGGGGGGTAGTCGCACTCGTGCGACCGGCCGACCAGCTCCGCCCCCCCACCAAACTCACAGATCCACTCGGTGGCGGCCGGCAACAGGGAGACGATGCGCATGGCGGGGGCACGGGACGGGTTCGGGGATCCTTCGTCACCCACAAGTACGCCCACGGATCGCCTCCGTTCGCACGGCGCCCGTGCCGTCACACCATAGGCGGCCGGCGAGTGTGGAAGTCGGTCTCCTGCTGGTACGCGTGGGCCAGCTGCAGGGCCGCGGCGTCGCGGTAGAGCGCCCCCACAAAGGTAATGCTGCCGGGCTGCCGACGCGCCTCGGGCCCGTCATCGACCGGCCGAAATGCGTTCGGCAGACACACCGCCGGGTGGCCGGTGAGGTTGGTAATGCCGAGGGTGCCGCCCTGGAAGCTGGGGCTTACGAGCACATCGAGATCGGCCATCGTCTCGTGCATCGCCTCCATGAGATCGACGCGGAGCCGCGACATCTGCAGGTGCTCGACCGCCGGGACAAAGCGGGCCGTCCGAAACACGTTGGGCCACGTGTTTTCGCCCTGGCGCACCAGCTCGTCGATGCCGTCGGACCGGGTCAGTTCGTCGAACGCGGTGGCTGCTTCCACGTCGAGCGTGTTGAGCATCGCGCCCACCGGCAGGTCGGTGGGCATCTCCACCGCCTGCAGGTCGACGCCCATGGACCGGAGCACCTCCAGCGTCTGCTGGTCGGCCTGCTGGTTGTCGTAGTCCTCTTCGAACGCCGCCTCCACGTAGCCCACGCGGAGGGTGGTGGGATCGGTGGGGGCCTCGAACGGAAACGGGGCGTCGACGGTGGACGGGTCGCGGGGGTCGGCGCCGCGGACGGCATCGTAGACGAGCGCGCTGCCGGCGGCCGAGCGGGTGATGGGGCCGAGCTTGTCCATTGTCCAGGAGAGGGCCATGGCGCCGTGCCGACTCACCGTTCCGAAGGTGGGGCGGTGGCCGGTCACGCCGCAGCGGGTGGAGGGCGACACGATGGAGCCCAGCGTCTCGGAGCCGATCGCAAACGGCACGCACCCGGCCGACACGGCCGCGGCCGGCCCGGCGGACGAGCCGCTGGAGCCCTGGTCGAGGTTCCAGGGGTTCTTGGTGGTGGCGTCAAACCACACGTCGCCCCACGCCAGCGCTCCCAGCGAGAGCTTCGCCACAAGCACCGCGCCGGCCGCGTCCAGGGCCTCCACCGCGGCGGCGGTCTCATCAATCACCTGCTCCTGGTAGGGCGTCGCGCCCCAGGTGGTGCGGGTGCCCTCGACGGCCAACAGGTCCTTTGCGCCGTAGGGCACCCCGTGGAGCGGCCCGCGCCAGTTGCCCTTCTGAATCTCGCGGTCGGCCTGCTCGGCAGCCGCCAGGGCCCGCTCCTCGGTGTAGCTGATGACCGCGTTCAGGTCGGGATCGTGCGTCCGGAGCCGCTCCAAGACCCGCTCGGTTAGCTCCGTGCTCGTCACCTTCTGCGTGCGGACGAGGTGCGCCAGCTCGGGGACGGACGCAAAGGCCAGATCCTCGGCGCTGTCCGGGCGGTCGAGCGTGGGGAGCGACATCTCCACGCCGTCCGGCCCGTCGCGTCCCCCCGGAATTTCGGCCCCGCCTCGCCGCGGGTCAAAGGTCACCGCCGGCGCCCGGCTGTTCGGGATCTCTGCGTCTCGGACCGCACTGTAGTCCTCGAGGAGATCGTTCAGGTTCTCAACGATCAATTCGCGTTCCTCTTCGGTGAAGGAGAGGTCGGCGATAGCCTCCGCCGCCTCGATGTGGTCGACGGTGACGTTGGCCTCCTCATCTTCCGCCATTTGCGCGTACAGGACGCCGGGGAAGAGGCCGGAAAGGCCCACCCCGGAGCAGGCTTCCAGGAATTGTCGACGGTCAACAGGCATGGAATCGTCGATTTGTGACGTGGGGAAAGCAAACGACGGGGTCGCGGGTTAGTCGCGCAAGGCCGAGGGGAACACCACCGGGCTCTCATGCCCCTCCTCATCCACCGCGGCCACGCCGAAGAACCAGTTGTCGATCACGACATTTTTGAGCGTATGCTGGGTGGTGTCGGCCGGCACAAACGTGCTATGCTGCCAGCGCGGGGCCGCCGTGCGGCGCCAGTACACCTTGTATCCGGCAAGGTCCTTGTGGTCGACGGGCGTCCAGGAAAGGGTGGTGGACGGAGCGACCGCGCCCCCAATCTTTACGCTGTCGGGGCGGGGCGGCCCGGCGGCAATGGAGGCCATAGTCGCGACGTTCACCCCCGTCAGCTTCTCGGCGTAGCCGAAGTTCACCTTGTCAATCGTATCGCCGTATTCGACGCCATCCTCCGTGCGGATATCCTGGTGCTGGCGGTTGTAGTTCTCGTGGGCCTCCATGATGCGGACGCCCGGGAAGCCGCGGTCGACGAACGGCATCTGGTCGCCCCCGCGCCCGAAGCGGTCAAGGCGGTAGATGAGGATGGGGTCGAGGTGCCGCACATAGGTCTCCGCCTGCGTGGCGACGTAGCGGGCCAGCTGGCGCGACGGGCCGTCGTTCTCTCCCCCGTAGTAGCGCGTGGACCAGGTGTCTTCGTGGAGGTCCGGCGGGCGGCGCTGGGAGAAAACGCGGAACGTCGTGTTTTCGATTGCTCCGCTGATGCCCTCGATGTTGCCGATCATGTCGTTGTTGAGCACCCCGGCCATCGTCCAGTCGTTCTCCAGAGCCGTTTCCGCGGCGTGCGTGCTCCCAAAGAGGCCCTGCTCTTCTCCGGTGTAGCCAACGTAGACGATGCTGCTCTCGAACTCGTGTTGCGACAGCACCCGGGCGGCCTCTACCGCACCGGCCACCCCCGAGGCGTCGTCGTTGGCCCCCGGCGCCCGGCTGGTGCTGTCCATGATGCCGGACACGCGGGAGTCCAGGTGCCCGCCCATGAGCACGTAGCGATCCGGATGCTCGGTGCCGCGCTGGATGGCGACGACGTTGTACACGGGCGTGGCGCTCGGAATGCGATCCGTCTCGCCCGCCTCGACGACCGTCTTCTGATACTTGACCTCCAGGCATCCTCCACAGGCCTCGGAGATACGCTCAAACTCGGCCTTCAGCCAGCGACGCGCCGCGCCCACGCCCCGCTCGTCGGACGTGGTGTCGGAGAGGGTGTGGCGCGTGTGAACGTCCACCATCGCCTGCACGTCGGCCTCGATGCGATCGGCGTCGACCGCCTCCACCATCGACTGAATGGCGGGGTCATAATCGGGCGGCGCCCCCTCGGGGGACTGGGCCGTCGCTGGCCCGGGCGCAAGGAGGAGACACACAAGGAGGAAAGCAGAAAAACGAAGCATGGGGCGGTGCAGGTGGGGCGTGAGGGGGGCGACACCTACACTGTAACAGTTGGCGCCCCCAACCTCCACCGTCGCCCGTCGCGTCAGGCGTCCTCCTCCGAGGGAGACGACGCCCGAGGCGGAACGGCCCGCCGCTCCTTCACGGCCTCCGTAATCCGCTTCTCCACCTCCTCGTCGAGCCGTTCGTCGAGCTCTTTGCCCACCCGGTCCTTGATTTCCTTCGCCAGCTCCTCCACCATCTGCCGCTCGACCTCCTGCTCCACCTCCGAGGTCACCTCGCTCGGCACCTGCTCTTCCAGCTCCTGGGCCACTTGCGTTTCGGCCCGGCTGGCGACCTCCTCGGCAACGGCCGCCTCCGCCTCCTCCGCCACGGCGACTTCCGCCTCCGTCGCCACCGCCTCTTCGGCCTCCGCGGCCACCTCTTCGTGCAGGATGCGCTCGTAAATGCTCATGTTCTCCCACACGCGCAGGATGTACCCGAGGACCAGCCCGCCCTGAAAGGCCACGACGAGCGGGTTCATCCCGGCAATCAGCAAGTAGCCGAACCCCAGGGCAAAGCCGGCACCGTAGATGATGTCGATATAAAACTGCGTTTGCCGGCCACTCAGTTGCATGGCGCTCGTGCTCGTTCCTCAGGGTTGTGAGAGTGCGCAGCGTCCCCTCGCCCAGGGCTACCCCAGATGGAGGGTGAGAAAGACGAGGTACGACCCGACGGTCGCCAGGAGCGGGACCACATTTTGCATGAACAGGACGCGCACCGTCGTCCCCGGATCAAACAGATCGGTCCGCACAGGCGCCTCCGTCGTCTCGGGGTCGGCCTGCGAGGACGCCGGCACGTTGTCCGGCGCCCCCACGGTCGGCGCCCCCTCATCGCCCGCCAAGGCCCCGACCGACACCCGCGGCGAGACGTCTCCCCGCACGGCCTCGGCGACCGACACCGCCTCCGTGGACCGGCCCCAGCCCAGCCCCACGATGCAGACCGTCGCAATGACCACGAAGCTCGCCGGGATGCCGAGGGCCGACAGGAGGATGACGATTGTTGAGCTGAGGAGGGCCACAATGATGGCCGCGGTGAGGGGCAGGTCGGTAATGTCGTTCCCCAGCGTCTCCATCGTGCGGCGGGCAATGGTGAGCGCCCCCACCGCCACCGCCGCCGAGCCGATGACGATGGCGAGGTTCATCTCCAGGGCCCCACTCCCCACCAGCGGGGCGATGGCATTGGCGATGTTGCTGGTCCCCGAACTGAAGGCCATGAGGCAGCCGATGCCGATGAGCACGACCGTGCCCACGGCCTCGCGCGGCGTGGTGTTCGGGCCCAGGGCCGGCCCCTGCTGCGACCAAACAAAGAGCGGCCCCTCGCTCTGCTCAATGGCGATGAGGCGGTCGAGTGTCGTGTAGGCGTAGCGGCCAATCATGACTGCCAGCCAAAACCCGATGATGGGAGAAAGAATCCACCAGGCGAGGATTTCCCCGACGACGGCCAGGTTAAGGGTGTCGGTCGCCAGCCCCAGCCCAATGATGGCCCCGACCGCGGTCATGGACGTGGAGGCCGGCGCCCCGGACAGGTTGCCGATGAGCAGGGCCCCGCCGATCAGGAAAAGCACGAGGATGCTGGCCTGAAGCGTGAAGACGGCCGGGTCATGCACGAGCTCCTCGCCGAGGGTGTCGACCACCCGACGGCCCAGGGTGAAGGCGCCCAGGAAGAACCCGCCCGCCATGAGCACGCCCGCCACCGGCTTTGAGAGCACGTTTGCCCCGACAGCGGGGCCGAAGGCCGGCCCGGTGGTCGCCCCTCCGATGTTGTACGCCACAAAGCAGGCAATGAGGACGCCAACAAGAAGCAGTGGGTCGGCCATAACTGCGTGCTCGTACTCCGACGTCGACTGTGTTGCTATTCGGGAAAACGACGAGTTCCGGCCCGCCCCTTCGTCCCCCGGTCGGGGGCTAGCTCGACTCCGCCTCCGCCGTGTGCTGCTTCGTGGACGCAAACGAAAGTCGCGGCCACTCGTCCACCGTTCGCTCCAGACGATAGTCGCTCACCGCCATGTAGGCCAGGTCGCCGTCCGCATCGCGGAAGAGGTTGTCCATGCTCTCGGCCTCAAAGTCCTCCAGATCCTGGGCGGGCCCACTGACCCACCGACAGCAGGCGTAGGGCGCGCCGGTGAGATGAGCATCCACGTTGTACTCGTCTTCCAGTCGGTCGAGCGTCACATCGAACTGGAGCTCGCCCACCGCCCCGAGGATGAAGTCGTTGCCGCGCAGGGGCCGGAACGCCTGAATCGCGCCCTCCTCGCTCAACTGCTGAAGCCCCTTCTTTAGGTGTTTTGCGCGGAAGGGATCGTCGAGGCGCACCTTGCGGAAGTGCTCCGGCGCAAAGCTCGGGACCCCCGTAAAGTGGAGCGGTTCCTTCTCGGAAAAACTGTCCCCAATCTTGATGCGTCCATGGCTCATGATGCCGATGATATCGCCGGGATAGGCCGTGTCGACGCCCTCCCGGTCCTGCGCCATGAACGTGGTGGCGTTGTTGAGGCGGAGGGTCTGCCCGGTGCGGTGGTGGATGACCTCCATGCCCTTCTCGAACCGGCCCGAGCACACCCGCACGAACGCCATGCGGTCGTGGTGCTTCGGGTCCATGTTCGCCTGAATCTTGAAGGCCACGCCGGTGAAGGCCTCCTCGTACGGCGAGACGGTGCGTGTGACCGTGGGGCGCGGCTGGGGCGGGGGCGCGATCTCGACGAACGTGTCGAGCATGTCGCCCACCCCAAAGTTGCTCAGCGCCGACCCGAAGAAGACAGGGGTCTGCTGGCCGTCGCGGTAGGCGTCGAGGTCCAGTTCGTTGCCCGCCTCCCGGACGAGCTCCACGTCGAACCGCAGGTCGTCGGCCTGCCCCCGAAGCACCTCGTCGAGCTGGGGGTCGTCGAGATCGTCAATCGGAAGGCGCTCGTGCTCCCCCTCCATGTCGGCATGCGAGAAGAGATGCAGCTCATCCCGGTAGAGGTTGTACGTTCCCCGAAACCGGTCGCCCATCCCGATGGGCCAGGAGAGCGGCACGGTCTCCAGGTCGAGCTCCTCCTCAATGTTGTCCAGGAGTTCGAGCGGCGGGAGGCCGTGCCGGTCCATCTTATTGATGAAGGTGATGACCGGCATGTCCCGCATCCGGCACACCTCCATCAGCTTCTTCGTCTGCTGCTCCACGCCCGCAGCGTTGTCGAGCACCATGATGACGCTGTCGGCGGCCGTGAGCACCCGATACGTGTCCTCGGAAAAGTCGCGGTGGCCCGGGGTGTCGAGGAGATTGAGCTCGTACCCTTGGTAGGGAAACTGCATCACCGACGAGGTGACACTGATTCCCCGCTCCTTCTCCATCGTCATCCAGTCGCTCATCGCGAAGCGGTCGGCCTTGCGGGCCTTAATCTCTCCGGCTTCGTGGATGGCGCCGCCCTTCAGCAGAAGCTTTTCGGTGAGCGTGGTTTTTCCCGCGTCCGGGTGGCTAATGATGGCAAAGGTCCGGCGCCTGTCGATCTCGCGCTTCAGTTGCTTGTCGACGGTGCCGTTGCTGGACGGCGAGTCGGCGACGGGCTCGGCCGGGGCGTCGGTCGTGCTCACGGGTGGAGGCGGGGACTGCGAGAAAGGGAATGGACTTTGATAATACCATCCCTAGTACGCAGTTCGCAGCCGACAGTTTTGCGAACGCGACCGTGCACGCAGGGACTCCATGCATCCTTAACGGCGCGGCCCCGAGGGATCTTCCTTGCGCGCACGGCGCAGCGAAAGGCCCCGCAGGCCCACCTCCCCGATCCTCCGCCC
>NCRB01000081.1 GCA_002894665.1 Salinivenus iranica | reverse complement strand
CGAGCAACGTCGAGAAATCTCCACGTCGAAGCTGCCAGGCTCAAGGAGGCTTCTCGACTGCGCTCGAAGCGACCTGCCTCAGGGATTTTGAGTTCGCATAGCCCATAGGATGAGGGTTGACAGAGCACTAGTCGTACGCGTGCATGATGCCGTTCTGCACGAACTCGACGGACTCGGTGTGCTCGCGGGCGGCGGCGAGGCGGTTGAGGGCATCGACGTAGGCGTCGGCCGAGGCACGGACGACGTCGGTGTTGCGGGCCTGCCCCAGAAACTCGTTTTCGCCGTAGCGGATGGTCACGTTGACCTCGCCGAGTGCATCGGCCCCTTCGCTGATTGCTCGGAGGGCGAAGTCGACAAGCGTGTGGGGTTCGTCGACCGCATGATCGAGGGCTCGATAGACGGCCTCGACCGGTCCGTCCCCGGTGGCCTGCTCTTCCCGCACCGATCCATCGTCTCGCAGGAGGCGTACAGAAACCTGCGGGGCCTCGTCGGTCGTGATCTGCACGGAGAGGTGGTCGAGGCGGTAGGCGGGTGTGCCGCTGTTCGTCGCGGCGCCGTTGTCGGGCAGGCCCGTCGCTGTTTCGACTGCTTCTGCGCCGACGTCCTCCATGACCTGCTCCAGGTCCTCCTCGAAGACCTCCTTCTTGCGGTCGGCAAGGTCGAGGAAGTGCTGGTAGATCTCATCGCGGTGGGCGTCGGGCACCTCGTAGCCCAGCGCCTCCAGGCGGTTGAAGAGCCCGTGGCGGCCCGAGTGGCGCCCCAGCCGAATCTGCTCGGCATCCTGCCCCACGTCCGCGGCGGACATGATTTCGTAGGTCGTTCGCTCCTCGAGCACGCCGTGCTGATGAATGCCGGCCTCGTGGCTGAACGCGTTGCTGCCCACGATGGCCTTGTTGGGCTGCACCGGAAAGCCGGTGGCGGCCGAGACCATCTGGCTGGTTGGCGTCAGGTGCTCGGTGCGGACGTCCGCGGTCACGTCGAATTCGTCTGCCCGCACGGTCAGCGCCATCACGATCTCTTCCAGCGCGGCGTTGCCGGCCCGCTCGCCGATGCCGTTAATCGTGCACTCGACCTGCCGGGCGCCTGCCCGGATGCCCGCCAGCGTGTTGGCCGTGGCGAGGCCGAGGTCGTCGTGGCAGTGGGTGGAAAGGGTCACCGCCTCCGGGGCGGGCAGGCAGTCGACCACCGACGCCACCAGATCAGCGTACTCCGACGGGGCGCAGTAGCCGGTCGTGTCCGGGATGTTGATGGTCGTGGCGCCGGCTTCGGCCGCGGCCTGCACAATCTCGCAGAGAAAGGCTGGATCGGTGCGCCCGGCGTCCTCGGCGCTGAACTCGACATTGTCGGTGTAGGTGAGGGCCTGTTCGATGGCGCGCACGGCACGCTGAATGATCGCCTCGCGCTTCTCGGCCATCGTGTCGCCGAGCGCGTCGAATTTCGCCTCGATGTGGACGTCGCTCGTCGCGATGAAGGTGTGGAGGCGCGTGTCGCTCCCGTTGGCCAGGGCCTCGCCGGCGGCGCTGATGTCATCCTCTTTCGTGCGGGCGAGGGCGCAGGTCACAAGGCCGTCCACCTCGGTGGCGATGCGGGCCACGGCCTCGGTCTGGGCCGGGGACGAGATCGGGAAGCCGGCCTCGATTACGTCCACGTTTAGGTCCGCCAGTTTGTGGGCGATGCGCATCTTCTCGGCGACGGTCATGGAGGCGCCGGGGGCCTGCTCGCCGTCGCGCAGGGTGGTGTCGAAAATCGTAATGGAGTCACTCATCGGTTGTGGGGGGCGCTAAATTTGGGGCGTTGGGAAGCAGTGTGGGGCGGAGACGCGCCCGGACGCCGCGTCGGTCGTCGCGTCCGGACGCTCGATAAGGCGCAGGCTCATCCGGCCTCGGAGACGTCGAGCCTCCGGGCCGCGGAATGGTCGGTCAAGGGGAGGCGGGTACCTCATGTCAAAGGGGACTGGTTTAGTGTTCGGAACCGTAACCAAATTTCTGTTCTTCTGCTCTGGGGCAGGTTCGAAGGTCTTGCTCCTCATCCTGGGTATGGTGTCCATTTTGGCTTGACCCAAAATGATCGAGACGAGCGTAGCGACTCACACAGTAAAAGGTCAAGGCTCTGAAGAAATCGGCTGAGCTCCCTCGACCTCCACTGAAATTCGGCGAACTCACGCTCTTCCTTTCAGTCAGAGCGCGCAAACATGCCGAATTTCGATCGTTCCGGTTTCGGGATCTCCGAGACGCCGATGTCTTCAAGGCCATTTGGGGTCTGATTCAGAAGAGGGAGGTTGTTTCGATCCCTCGAGTACCTGTCATGAGAGGGAAGCCGAAGCATTCTGGTGTGTGTGGTCGGCAGCGCGGCTGGCGACCTCCCGGCCGAACGTGGAGGTAGAAACGGCCTCGTCGTTTGGGGCAAGGTCGCTGGTGTGGAATCCGGCCTCCAGGGCGGCGTCGACGCCGTATCGGACCGCGTCGGCCGCGTCCGGCTCGCCCAGTTCGTCGAGCAGGAGGGCGGCGCTGAGGAGGGTGCCGATGGGATTGGCCGTGTTCTCCCCGGCAATGTCCGGCGCGCTGCCGTGGACCGGTTCGAAGAGGCCTACTGTGCCCCCGACGCTCGCGGACGGCAGAAGGCCCAGTGAGCCCGGAAGGGCGGCGGCGAGGTCCGAGAGGATGTCGCCGAACAGGTTGCCCGTGAGCACCACATCGAACTGTTGCGGATCGCGGACGACCTGCATCGCGGCGTTGTCGATGTACAGGTGGCGAAGCATTACGTCGGGGTACTCGTCCTGGACCTCGCTTACGACCTCGCGCCACAGCTCCGAGACCTCCAGCACGTTGGCCTTGTCGACGGAGGTCACGTGCCCGTCGCGCCGCTGCGCCCGCTGGAAGGCGACGTGGGCAATGCGTTCGATTTCTGCTTCGGTGTACACCATCGTGCTGCGGGCGCCGTCGTCGGTGCGGCCCTCGGGGGTGCCGAAGTAGATGCCGCCCGTCAACTCGCGGACGAACAGAATGTCGGCGCCGCCCACGCGGTCGGGGCGGAGGGGGGAGGCCGACGCCAAGGCCTCCGGGACGCGGATGGGGCGCAGGTTGGCGTAGACGCCGAGCGCCTTGCGCAGGGCGAGGAGGCCGCTTTCGGGCCGCTGGTCGCCGGTCGTGTCGTCCCATTTCGGCCCGCCGACGGCCCCGAGCAGGACCGCGTCGCTCTCCTGGCACGCCGCCCGGGTGTCGTCGGGAAACGGCACGCCGGTCTCATCGAGCGCTGCGCCGCCCATGAGGTGCTCCTCCGCGGTGAAGGCGAATCCATGGGCCGAGGCCACCGCGTCCAGCACGCGGAGTGCCTCGCGTGTGACCTCGGGACCAATCCCGTCTCCGGGGAGCCAGGCGATTTCGTACCTGTTCGGATTTTCCATACTGGGCTGCGATGGCTCGAAGTCGAAGGGGTTGATCGCGTCAGCGTTGTGCAGTGTCTGGGCGGTTGGGCGTCATCCGCCAGCACGTCCACACGCAAGAGTCAGGCCGACTCTGTCGCGGCGGCCTCGCCCAGGTCAGCGGCTTCGCCATTCTCCGAGGCCTCGTCGTCCTCCAGCCAGGGCATCATGCCGCGCAGTTTTTTGCCGACCTGCTCGATCGGGTGGTTGTCCAGCGCCTCGCGCTCCTTCTGGAGGCGGGTGGCGCCCTGCTCGTACTCCTCGATCCACTCGTCGGCAAACTCGCCGGATTGAATCTCGTCGAGAATGTTCTTCATTTCGGCGCGCACATCGTCATTGATCACGCGGGGGCCGCGCGTGTGGTTGCCGTATTCGGCCGTGTCGCTCACCGAGTAGTTCATGTATTCGAGCCCGCCCTCGTAGTAGAGGTCGACAATCAGCTTCAGCTCGTGGAGGCACTCGAAGTAGGCCAGCTCTTCCGGATAGCCGGCGTCGACCAGCGTCTCGAAGCCCGCCTGGATGAGGGCCTGCGAGCCGCCGCAGAGCACGGCCTGCTCGCCGAAGAGGTCGGTCTCCGTCTCGTCCTTGAAGGTCGTTTCGATGACGCCGGCGTGCGTGCCGCCGATGGCGTCGGCGTAGCTGATGGCAAAGTCCATCGCGTCCCCGGAGGCGTCCTGCGCGACGGCGGCGAGGCACGGCACGCCGCTGCCCTGCGCGTAGGTGCGGCGGACGAGGTGGCCGGGCGACTTCGGCGCCACCATGAACACATCCACGCCTTCGGGCGGCTCGATGCGGCCGTAGTGCACGTTGAAGCCGTGCCCAAAGCCGAGCGCCGTGCCGGGCGTCACGTGCTCTTCGATCTTCTCCTCGTACACGTCCTTCTGGTGCTGGTCCGGGATGAGGAGCATCACCACGTCGCCCCAGGCGGCGGCCGCGTCGACGTCCATCACCGTGAGGCCCTGCTGCTCGGCCTTTGGGCGAGAGGAGGAGCCGGGGCGCAGGCCCACGGCCACATCGACCCCGCTGTCGTGCAGGTTGAGCGCGTGAGCATGGCCCTGGCTGCCGTAGCCGATGACGGCCACCTGTTTGTCGTGGATGAGAGAAGGGTCGGCGTCGTAGTGAACTTGCATAGGGATAAAAACCAGTCGGTGGAGAGAATAGGATGTCGGGGCGTTCTGCCCGCGAGGGGCCGTGGCAACTCGTGATGCGTGAAACGTGAGGCGTGATGGTGCCTCAGGCGTCAGAAGCGGCGCCGTTTGCAGAGGGGGCGGCGTCGGTAGAGGCGAGGGGGTTGGGGGGCTCGTACTCCAGGTTTCGATGCATGGCCACCTGTCCGCTGCGCGCGACCTCCTCGATGCCGTGGGCTTCCATCATGCCGATGAAGGCATTGATCTTCTTGTTGGGGCCGGTCACCTCCAGCACCATCGTTTCGGGCGTCACGTTGACGACGCGCCCCCGGAAGATGTCTTTGATGTCGAGGATTTCCGGACGCGTCTCGGAGCTGTACTGCACCTTCAGCAGGCACAGCTCGCGCTCCACGTGCTCCGCGTCGGTCAGGTCGGTGACGTCGTAGGTGTTGACGAGATTGTCGAGCTGGCGTGTGATCTGGGCCACGATGCGGTCGTTGCCCACGGTGACGAGTGTAAGGCGGGCGACGGACGGCTCGTCGGTTTCTCCCACCGCGACGCTCTCCAGATTGAAGCCCCGGGCCGAGAACAGATTCGTGACGCGGTTCAGCGCGCCGATCGTGTTTTCGAGTGTGACGGCGATGATGTGCCGGTGCTCCTGTTCGGTTCCGTCCTCCTCTTCGGGCAGCAGCGGCTCTCCAAACTTGCGCTTCCGGCGGATTTGTTGGCGGGTGAGGGTCTCTTCGGACATTGGGTTGCTTGAATTTTTTTGTGGGAGGCAGCGGGAAAGCGGAGTGCCTGGAATGAGGGGAATATTGCGTATTGCGTGTTGCGTATCTCACGATTTTACAGACGAAATACGCAATACAAAATACGCAATAGACTCAGCCCTCTTTCGCAATTGCTTCCTTGTCAAACATTTCCGTGAGCATGTCGTCGCTGGCGGCACCGGCGGGGACCATGGGGAAGACCATCTCCTCCTTCGGCACCTGAAACTCCATCACCACGGGGCGATCGTCCACGTCCCACGCCTGGTCGATCACGTCGCCGACCTCGTCGGGCGAGGTGGCACGTAGGCCGACGCAGTGGTGGGCCTCGGCGAGCGTCACGAAGTCGGGGTTCGTCGGCTTCAGGTCGGTGTGGCTGAAGCGGTCCTCGTGGAAGAGCGACTGCCACTGCCGCACCATGCCGAGGTAGTTGTTGTTGAGCACGGCAATCTTGAGCGGCAGGCCGTGCGCCGCGGCCACGCTCAGCTCCTGCGCGTTCATCACGAAGCCGCCGTCGCCGCTCACGCAGACGACGTCCAGGTCGCGCCCCTCCCGCATGCCGAACGCCGCGCCCATCGCCGCCGGCAGGCCGAAGCCCATCGTCCCGAGGCCGCCGGAGCTGACGTGGGAGCGGGTTTTTCCGAACTTGTAGTACTGGCAGACCCACATCTGGTGCTGGCCCACGTCGGAGACCATCACGGCCTCGCCCTGCGTCTTGTCGTAGAGTGCCTCCACGACGGACTCCGGCGCGATCTGGTCCGCGTCGTCCGGTGTCTCGTACTCGTACGGTGGACAGTCGGCGCGCCACGCGTCGATTTGCGCGAGCCAGTCGTCGGTGTCCTTCGGCTCTACCTTTGGCAGGAGCTGCCGGAGGACGTCCTGCGCATCCCCGATCAGCGCACAGTCGGCGTACACGTTTTTGGAGATGCAGGACGGGTCGATGTCGACGTGGAGGATCTTGGCGTTGGGGGCCCATTCGTCCACGTCGCCCGTCACGCGGTCGTCGAATCGGGCGCCGACGGCCATGATGAGGTCGGCGTTCTGCACGGCCATGTTCGTGTGGTAGAAGCCGTGCATGCCGAGCCAGCCAAGCGCCAGGTCGTCGGTTTCGGGGAAGGCGCCCAGGCCGTGCAGGGTGGTGGTGACGGGGATGTTGGCCTTGCGGGCGAGCGCGGTGAGGGCCTCCGGCGCGTCGGCGTTGATGGTGCCGCCGCCGACGTAGAGGAGCGGCTTGTCGGCGTCCTCAATCATCTTCGCGGCCCGGTCCACCTGTTTCGGCGCGGCCGCCCCCGGAACCGTGTAGCCGTCCAGCCCGGGCTCCTCCGGGTACACGAACGGGGCCTCGTCCATCTGCACGTCCTTCGGAAGGTCGACGACAACCGGGCCGGGCCGGCCGGTGCGGGCGATGTGATAGGCCTGCTTCACCGTCGAGGCCAACTCGTTCACGTCCCGCACCAGGAAGTTGTGCTTCGTGATGCTGCGGGTGACCCCCGTCGTATCGGTCTCCTGAAAGCTGTCGTTGCCGATGAGGTGCGTGGGCACCTGGCCGGTGAACACGACGATGGGGACCGAGTCGAGGTACGCGTCCGCGATGCCGGTCACGGTGTTGGTGGCGCCGGGGCCGCTGGTGACAAGCACGGTGCCGACACGGCCCGTGGCCTTCGCGTAGCCCTCGGCGGCGTGGGTGCCACCCTGCTCGTGCCGGACGAGCACGTGGTCGTACGACGGCTGGATGCGCTCCATCGCGTCGTAGATCTTGATAACGGCCCCGCCGGGGTGGCCGAACACGCGATCGACGCCCTCTTCCTCGAGGGCGCGGACGAAGATCTCGGAGCCTTTCAGGGTCGGAGCGTTCACGGCTCCGTTCTGGGACGTAGAGGATCGGGAGGGAGACTGCAAGGAATCCGTGGGCATTGGTCGGTCTTATTGGGCCGGGTGTAGGAGAAACGTCGCGGGAAGCGCCGCGGACGCACGCTTCGGTTGTTCGGGACGCTCAGGAAACACCAATGCCTTGGGGCCTCCGAGGCCGCCGGGGGAGATGCACGGGGCCAAAGGGAGAGGCAGTGGACCAGATACGATGACGCTGGTTGGGAAGTCAGGCATCGGTGGCGAGGGGCCAATCCCCTCGATCCGATACCGTACGTCATCGATGAGAAGGGATTGGCCGCTGATTTTTAGCTCGGAAGCAGCGCAAGAATAAGAAGGAACGCACGGCTCGAAATGAGGAGCGCGTGCGCTTCGACAATCCCTTCGAATGTGACCGAACGGGGAGCCTCACGGACGGATGTCCCGTGCAGGAAGAATCCGACAGCTGGTGGAGAGAGCGTGCGCATGAGGGGCGTTCGGTCCGTTGAGTTGACCCCACGTAAAGAGTCGAGAGAGACGGAGTCAACCGAGGAGCTATCCTCTGCGTCGGACGAGAGATGAAACCCTCACGCCCCAAAGCGCTTCCGAAGTGGAAGAATTGGGAAGGCCAGGACGAAAATGCGGAGGAAGTGCCTTATTCTCGAAATCCCCCAACATTCTTTCTGTCTCCACAAATGCGTCATTTCACACGTTCTAAATCTTCCCGGGGTGTCGACGAAATGCGCGTCCGGAGTTGTTGGAGGAGCGAGCGGACCTCTCGGTCATTGTACCGCCGGAGGAGCGGAGTGAGGGCCGGTCGAAGAAACGAGGGGCCGGGGACGCGGTAGGTGGCCGCGAAGGTGAACCGTGTGCCCTCCCCCTCTGGATCGAGATACCAGCGAATCGTGCCGTTCAGGTTGCCCGTCATGGCCCACACGATGCGGGAGGGAGGGTCGTAGTCCGTGGCGCGGACTTCCCCCACAAGGTCGATCCCGTAGATCCTGAAAACGTAGCGGGCGCGGGCCCCTCCATTGGGCAACCGCTCGATGAGGGAGGAGGAGGTGAGGCTGGGCGTGAACGACACCTGGCGCGCCGGTTCGTCGAGGAAGGCAAACACCGCCTCGCACGAGGCATCGATGTAGGTGCTGTCGCGGACCGTTAGCATGAGGCAGGGGGGTTACCGTCGGAAGCGAATGTCCTGAATCCGACGACCGATGGAGAGGAGAAAGCCGCCCGTCATGATGATGATGCCAATCCAGAGCAGGCTAATGAGCGGCTTCGTATAGGCCTGCACCACCACCCATTCCTCGGGCATCACATCGACCCCTTCCACGGCAAAGGTCGCCTTGCCGTTGCTCGCGTTCATCTCCGTGAACGACAGGCGGAGGTCCCAGTCCGCGATGCGGTTTTCGATGTACTGCTGGCTGTTGTCGTTCATCACCATGTAGATGGGCATGAGCGACCGGGTCTCCTGGGTCTGAAGATTGGTGACCTGGAGCTGGGCGCCCACGGCCATCTGTGCGTCGTCGGGCACACGCTCGTGGGAGGAGGACGAGGCGCCGGGTCCCTTCAGCATCGAGAAGTCCTTGAAGGCGATGGCGTACTGCTGGTCGCCCAGGGTGGTAGAATCGCCCCGCGACAGCTGGAACTCTCCTCCGGGCGTGCCCTCCTGCGAGTTCATGCCAGTGGCCTCTTTCGGGGTAACGGCCACGAACACGTCCTTTTCCAGGAAGGTCTTGACGTCGGGGTGCAGGAACCACTGGTCGTTGCTTCCCTGGTAGGCCACCGGGCGCAGGGTGTACGAGCGGTTCTTCGGGTCCGTAACGTCGATAATGTACTGGCCGCGGCCCCGATCCGTCGTCGTTTTCTCACGATAGGTCACCCGGTAGCCATTAATGACGCGCGTCTGGTCTTTGGAGACGACAAAGTTTTCGCGCGACATCTGCTCCTCGTCGGCCATCTGGGGCTCGTCGAGGCGGGGCAGGGCGCGGTCGAAGCCGTTGGACGCGATGATGCCGAGAATCGTGAGGGCGAAGCCGACGTGGGTGAGGGCGCCCCCGGCCATCCGCGGATTGCCCCGCAGGACGCGCCACAGCACCGAGCCGTTGCCGAAGAGGGCGAAGAACGACACGAACAGGAGCAGCAGCATCTGAAGCGCCTGTCCGTAGGAGGCCCAGAAGTCCGACAGGCTGCTTGTGAGGCCGGCGGAGGCGGTGGCCGGGCCGCTAGGGGCGGCGCTTGGCAGCACGATGGTTTGTTCGGCGAACGGGGTGAAGACCAGCACCGCGATCGTGCTGATCGTGGCAAACGTGATGGGCTTCAGGAGGACCTGGTTCACGGTGGCCACGTCCATTGTGCGCCACCAGAAGAGCTGACCGAGGCCCGCCAGGAATACAAACCCCAGCGCCAGGGGCAGCGTCCACCGGTTGTAGAACTCCTGCGGCACGGCCGAGGGGTTGTCCCGAAAGATCTGGCCGAAGATGGGGGCACTGGTTCCGAGAATGATGACCGCCGCGGTGGCGACCAGGAATGTCGCGCCGCAGAGGACCATAAACTCGCGGGACAGCGTTTTCGGCTGCTGGTCCGGGACGGGCAGCTCGCCGTAGCGGTACACGAACAATCCGATGCCTAGGGCCCCCACCATCAGAATCCAGATGAGGAGCTGGTTATACAGCCCAAGATCCACGAAGGAGTGCACCGACACATCGCCCAGGATGCCGCTGCGGGTGAGGAAGGTCGAGTAGATGACCATGATGTACGCCCCGATGGAGAGCAGGAGGGACGCCTTCTGACTCGACCCGCTCTTTTTCTGAACCAGCATAGTGTGGAAGGCGGCAATCCCCATGAGCCAGGGCACCAGCGAGGAGTTCTCAACCGGGTCCCACGCCCAGTAGCCGCCGAAGGAGAGCGTGACGTAGGCCCAGTAGCCGCCCATGGCGATGCCGACGCCCAAGATCATCACGGCGAAAAGGGTCCAGGGGAGGGCGGGGCGCACCCATTGCGTAAACCGCTTCTTCCAGAGCGCCGCGATGGCGAATGCGAACGGCACGACCATCGACGAGAACCCCACAAACAGCATCGGGGGATGGATCGTCATCCAGGGATTCTGCAGAAGGTCGTTAAGCCCCTGACCATCCGCGGGGATGAAGTCGGGATTTTGCTGGAAGATGGGGGCGTCGGTGAACTTCTCCGCCAAGGTGACGAAGGGAGAGCTTCCGATCTCCACGGGGCCGAATTGCAGCCCGACCACCATCGACAGCAGGAACAGTTGACAGAGCCCGACCACGGCCATTACCGGGGTCTCGTATTCCCGCTGCACGTAGGCGATGAGCGTCCCGCCCACCGCACACATCATCAGAATCCAGAGCAAGAACGAGCCCTCCTGCCCCGCCCAGAACGTGGAGAAGAGGTAGTGGAGCGGGAGGTCGTTCGACGAGTTTTGATAGACGTAGGCGTACTGATACTGATGGTTGAGAATAAACCACCAGAGGATGCCCGACGCCCCGACAACCGCTGCGCTCATGACCGCCCACCCCAGTCGGCCCATTCGTTTCCATGGGTGGGCGGCCTCGTCGGTGCGGGCCGCCCAGAAAAAGGCGAGGGCCGACAGGCCGCACGTTACGAAGGCGACCAGAAGAAGGAGTTCACCAAGGGTGCCCAGCATGTGTGGGAAGGATTGGGGAACTGATGCGGAAAGGGTCTAAGTACGGGCGGATTTTACGGTTCCCCGGATGGGCCACGGGGCGGAGGATGGCGCTCTGTTTTCACTGGGATTTGCGGCTCCGTTACGTCAGGAGGAGCCGCGGTCCGTGGGTGAGTGGGAGCGAAAGGGTGCGCGCGACCACAGAGTGTACGCCGACGCCAGGGCGTATCCGACATAGACGACGAGGGCTACGCGTCCGTACATCCCCAGCTGCGTCCACGGCGCGTACGGGTGCAGCAGGCGGGCATATTCCTGAGGCGGACGGTACCAGCCCGTACACACCGCCGAGGGGGCGGACCATACACACGACAGGAGCGGGGCCATGTAGATGAGGCCGGCCACGCTGTACATTGTCGCCACCCCGCGCCATTTTCGGAAGAGAGCCGTTGCCCAGTCGGCGTCTGTCGACGGAGACGCGGGGCGCGAGGGGGCAAGGGCGTCGCCCCACCACAGCGCCAGGGGAATGAAGGCGCGTGCCGCGTATCCCGTGAGAAATCCGACGGCCCATTCATCGATCCAGAGATACACGGTAATGCCGAGGAGGGCGGAGGCGCGCCAGTAGGCGAGCAGTCGATGCCGCATCCACGGACGGCGGAGAGACGGCCCCAAGAGAACCAGCGGTGCCACCACCAGCAGCCCCACCGCAAGGAGGAAGTCGAGACGAATCAGCGTTTCGTACTGAGGCATCGGGAGCGGAACGGTGCGACGAACCGGCGTGGGAGGGGACCGTTGATAATATCCATACGATCCGACGTGTGTCCGCCCGACGCTGTATTTTCGACGGCCTGCCCACCGCCTTCGATTGCATCCCATGCTCTCGTCTGTGTTCTCTGGTCTGCCCCGAGCCCGCCTCGGGATGCTGCTGGCGGTTGTCGCGCTAGGCGTAAGTGCGTGTGCGGCCAGCGGGCGCTCGGCCGAGGACGACGTGTATCAGCGCGGGGAGGCCAGCTACTATGCGGATACGTTTGACGGGCGCCCCACGGCCAGCAGCGAGCCCTACGATCCCACGGCCCTGACGGCGGCCCACCGGCGTCTTCCGTTCGGGACGCGGGTGCGCGTACGGCGAACCGATACGCCCGATGCCCCGACCGTGGTGGTTCGCATTACGGACCGGGGACCGTTTGCCCACGGGCGTGTCATCGACTTGTCGAAGGCGGCCGCGCGGTCCCTGAACATGATCGGAGACGGGGTGGCGGCGGTACAGTTGGAGATTGTGGAGCGTCCGGCGTCGGCCTCCGACGAGGACTTTTCGACCGGCGGGGGCGGGTGGTAAGCGTTCGGGGGGGTCAGTACCAGTG